>JANMWU010000303.1:0-8453 GCA_031380785.1 Gemmatimonadaceae bacterium | reverse complement strand
AGCAATGAAGTGCAGTCCTTCAGGCATGTGCGCCTGCACGTACTGCCAGGTGTGCTTTCCCTTCCACTCCGCATAGCGCAGCGGAATGTGATTCGCTTCCAGCGTCGAACGGAACACCTCGTTCTGCTGCAATCGTTCGTCGTTGATTGCCGCATCGGCATAGAGTATGGGCATCGGTGCGCCGCGCGCCTTCACAGCGAGAAACAACGACGCCGGATCGCGCGCGTGCCAGCTGCTCGTATCGACGCCGAACATCGGAAACATCGCGGCCCATTCATTCGGGCCTGAGGCCTTCCTCAGTTCGGCGTTGCTTTGCCCGATCCGCCATGACACGTGGCCGGTCGTGGCAAGCGTCGAGCTGTCGGCCAGCAATCCGGGCGTGAGCACGCCGCCGTGACTCACCGCCACGCCGAAGATCTCCGGATAGCGTGCCGCAATTGCGAACGCACCGTACCCGCCCATGCTGTAGCCACCGATCGCGCGCGACTCCCGTCGCGCCAGCGTGCGGTATGTGGAGTCGACGAACTGCGTCACATCGTGCGCCACGTAGGAATCGTAGCTCGGATTCGGCACACAGAATTCAGCCGCCGGTTCCGCCCGATGCGGAGTTCGCGCACACTCGGCCAAGTCGCTGGCGGAGTTCCACGTCGTCCACCATCCGTCGTCACCATCGGGCATCACGACGATCATCTCCGGCATCCCTCCGGCGACAAGCGAATCCATCGATGCCGCGAGCCGGCCTCTGGTGACGATATCCGTTTCATCGCCCCAGCGGCCGTGAAGATAGACCGCCACGGGATAACGCTTGGTGGCAGTCCGCGTGGTGTCGTATGACGGCGGCAGATAGACCATCATGTGCTTCATCACGCCGAGCGTGGGCGCCCACATGATGTTGCGATGCACCGTGCCGTGCGCGAGTTCCACGCCGCCTGCTCGCAACGAGAAGACGGAGAGAAGAAGACAGCTGCGGAACAGTGATCGAAGCATACCCCACTGACGATCCGGTTCGGCCGGGGTGACGCTGCAGGCGGCGTTGCGGCGGGAGCGGTCCGGCGGCCTCAGGCGGCGCGTGTATCACCGCGCCAGACGTTCCGCCAGGAAGCGAAGGCTGTCAGGGAGGTGTGCCCGCCAGTATGGCCACTCGTGCCTTCCGCTCCATTCGGCGTACAGCACCGGCACGTTGAGCGCGGCCATGCGGTCGCGGAACGACCTGTTCTCGGCCAGCAGCCCGTCCTCGGTCCCCACATCAACGAACAGCGACGGCAGCACATCGCCCTGCCGGATCATGCGCTCGATGAGCCGCGACGGATCCCGCGACATCCAGGAAACGGAATCGGTGCCGAACGCAGGCATGATGATCGATGCGTGGCCGCGGTTGGCGGCGAGCAGTTCTTCCGGCGTGTATGCATCGCGTATCGTCGGCGCGCCGGTGGTCGCGATCGTGCTGCTGTCCACCATCAACGCCGGCCGCAGTACACCGCTGTGACTGGCCGCGGCGGAAAAGGTGGCGGGATTGCGGGCTGCGATCGTCACCGCGCCGTATCCACCCATACTCAGACCTGCGATACCGCGTGACTCGCGTTGCGCCATCGTGCGATATGCGGAGTCGGTGTGCGCAATCACGTCATGCACCACGTAGTCATCGTATTTCGGCCACGGCACACAGTAGGTGTCAGCGTTCTCCTGACGCGGCGTGCGCCGGCAGGCCGCAACGTCGTTCAGCGCGTGCCATGTCGTCCACCAACCGTCGTCGCCATCCGGCATGACGACAATCATTTCCGGCATGCCTTGCGCGACCAGCGAATCCATCGTTGTGGCGAGATGGCCGAGCGCCGTCCAGTCGGTCTCGCTGCCGTATCCGCCGTGCAGATAGACGGCCAGCGGATAGCGTCGATCGGCCGTGTCTCCGTCGCCATACGACGGCGGCAGATACACGACGAGCTGCTTGGTGATGCCGAGTGCCTGCGACCAGATCGTATCGGTGCGCACGACACCGTGCCGGACAGGCGATTGTGCCCGCACGCCCGGGGCCGCGAGTGCAGCGAGCACACTGAACGCGACCAGCGGAAGCAGGCGATGCAGACGTGACATGACAGTGCGGCTATGCGGCGCCGGTGAGTGAGGGGCGCGCGATCGCCGGTGACGCACCGGTCAGCGGAAGATGTGTCCGATGCGTGACCAGCGAATATCGGTGAGAAACGGCATCGCCCGGTCGGAATCGTCCGCGTTGTAGCTGTAGTACACGAAAATGGGGCGTCCGCGCACGTTGCCGCGCGGCACCACACCCCAATAGCGGCTGTCCTTCGACTCGTAGCGGTTGTCGCCGAGCATGAGCAGATGGCCAGCCGGAACCACCAGCGGTCCCCAGTTGTCGTGCGTCGGCACGGCCGGCGGCTCACCGAAGCGCGTGCCTTTCACTTCAATGGTGTGCTGCCAGCTGAAAAGTGGATGCGTTTCATCGGCGGCGATCTTGATCGTGCTTTCGTCGGCGCGTTGCGGATACGCGATGCCGTTCACATGCACCACGCCATCGCGCATGTAAAGCGTGTCGCCGGCCAGTCCCCAGAGCCGCTTGACCAATGTGGGCTGCGGATCGTTGCCCATCTGCGCTTCGTCGGCCTGAAATGGCGACTTGAAGACCACGATTTCGCGTCGCTTTGGCTCGGCGTACCCGGGCAGCGTTGCATCAGTGAACGGAATGTTCGGGCCGTACACCAGGTTGTTCACGAACAGCCAGTCACCCACCATCATCTCCGGCTGCATGCTCGGCGATGGGATGCGGTACGCCTGGAAAAAGAAGATCCGGATGACGAAGAAGATCAGGATCGGAACGATCCAGCCTTTCAGTGCATCGAAGCGGGACGACGCGGGCGCGGTTGCACTCTTGCCACGGGCGGCAGCAACCACGTTGGTCGCCACGGGCGGTGCGGTGGTCGTTTTCTTATCGGCAGCCACGGGACTCGGGTGCGGTGCGGCGGTGACGGGCGGTGAAAAGGCGCGGGCAGGACGCAATCGAGGGCCTGCCCTCAGGAGGACACGCCCTCGATCCGGTCCTGCAAAAGATAACCCGCCCGTAGGCGGGAGATCCGGTTCAGCTGAGGTGCTTGGACACCAGCGCGGTCATTTCGAACATGGTGACGGTCTTCTTGCCACCGAACACGGCCTTCAGCTTGTCATCCGCCAGGATGTTCCGCTTGTTCTTCGGATCCTGAAGGTTGTGCTTCTTGATGTAGGTCCAGATCGCGCTGGTGACTTCGGTGCGAGGACGGGCATCGCCGCCGATCACGGCCGCGAGTTCAGGACTGACCTTCATGGCCTTGTTGAATGCCGACGTGGTCTTGGACGCGGCCTTCTTGGCCGGTGCCTTGGCGGCGGCCTTCTTCGCAGGTGCCTTGGCAGCGGCCTTCTTGGCCGGCGCCTTCGCAGCAGCCTTTTTCGCAGGGGGCATCGCAGATCCTCTGACGTGAGGGAGGGGCGAGCGACGCTCGCCTGAGATATGGAGCGAGACTCGCACGCTCATCGTGGCAATCGACGGCGATCGCCGTGCGAAAAGGCCATGACGCGCGGGAAGGTACACGCAGGGTTCCGCTGCGCAACAGGAGCCGTCACACCTCGCGCACGTGCGGCGTCATGCGTCGGCGTCGAAGGAGCGCAGCAGCGCCACCATTCGCAGATCGTCGGGATCGGCGCTGGCGTCATCTTCGGGCACCAGCTCGATGGCCTGCGGCGTCTCGAGCAACAGCGGAATTCCGCGGGTGCGGGGGTCGGACAACAGCCATCGAAAGGCGTCGGCGCCGATCGCACCGTCGCCGATCAGCATGTGCCGATCCTTGTTCGAACCGAGCGCGCCAAGACTGTCATTCAGATGCATGAAGCTGGGTGGTTCGCCGCAGGCGGTCTCGAAAGCATCGAGCACGGCGCGGCACTCTTTCTGCGATGCGCTGATATCGTAGCCTGACGCGAATAAATGACAGGTGTCCAGTCCATAACCGGCACGCGCCCGCACCGACGGCGGCAGTGACGACAGAATGCCCGCCACTTCGTCCACCGTGCGTCCGATGGTGTTGCCGGCGCCGGCGCTGTTCTCCACCAGCAGCTTTGTGCCACCACTCACGCCTTCGAGTGCGCGCGTCATCGCCGTCGCAACACGCGCTACGCCGGCGTCGCGATCCTGGTCGGTGGCAGCGCCGGGATGAAAGCAGACGCCGCGCACTTCGAGCGCCGTGCTGCGTTCCAGTTCCTTCGTCAGTGCCGTCGCTGCACGTTCCCATTTCTCAGTCTCCGGCGTCGCGCAATTCAGTACATAGCCCGCATGCACGATCACCGCATCGCGCGCAATGCCGGACTCGCTCAGCGCGGTGTGAAACGCCTTGATCCGATCGGGCTTCACACCGACTTTCTCGTTGTAGTACTTGGGAACTGCGCTGAAGATCTGCAGCGCAGTCATCCCGGCACTGCCGGCCCGGCGCGCCGCCATCGGGATACCGCCGGCGTCGATTGTATGGGCGCCGATCAGTCGAGACATATGAATGAAGTGAGAGGGTCAGCGTGAAACGATGCGCGCCTGACGCAGCAGAAATGCCTGACCGGACGCCGACACTTCAGTCCAGCCAATCCAGAGCTGTCCACCGGCCAGGCGCACCACCTGCGGCGATGACGCTTCCTGTGAACTGGTGCTCACCGGAATCAGTCG
Organism: Gemmatimonadaceae bacterium; assembly: GCA_031380785.1. Taxonomy (GTDB): domain Bacteria; phylum Gemmatimonadota; class Gemmatimonadetes; order Gemmatimonadales; family Gemmatimonadaceae; genus JACMLX01. The sequence continues at coordinate 3,760 of JANMWU010000303.1, read as the reverse complement.
CGCAGTCTGTTCGAACAGATGACCGGCGGTGAGTGACATGCTGAGTGCGATGCGACCAAGGTCGCTGTTCGGATCTTCGTACGTCACGACCACGGTGTCAGCGCGACTGGCCACCGCGACACGCACTGGCTTGTCGCCGTACACGATTGCAATTGGTCGTTCGAACTGATGCTGAGCCACGTTCATGAGGTGCGCGTAGAACAACCCTGATCCTTCCGGCGCCACCATGTAGTAGCCAACGTGCACATATCCATTGATGCTGTCGACGCTGATCGCAGGAGCGGGCCGCGCGCAGCCAAACGGCGCCTTGTCCACAGAGTCCACCACCACCCGTTGCAGCACCGCACCGGCGGTATCGCGTTGCTCTGACATGAGCACGGCGCTGCTGTCGGGCCGCACCTGCCACCATGCCGACCAGATGCTGCCGCGGACCGGAGCGGCGCTCACCCAGCTGGCGGAACAGGCGACCGCGGGTGGAGCCAACCGCACGTTATTTGCGCCCGAATCGTTCGCTGCGGTACGCGAAACCGACACCTCCGGCGTCGCGCCCGGTACCCAGCGGGCGACGTAATGCGCGGTCGAATCCACGCCCGCGGCTATCGGCGACGGCGCCTGCCACTCCACCGGCGGCGCGTCCCAGGTGCAGCCGCCGACGAAAATCGCGGCGGCGAAGAGCTGGGCAGAAGTCATGCGCATGCCGTGAATCTACGCGGTGAGCGCCGGAGCTCAGTCGATGCGGCGACTAGCTTTGGCGGTCCGGCCGTTCGTGCCCGCGTGCCCAAATCCATCTCCATTTCGCACTGTCATGACGCCACCTCTCGTCGCGCCCGTTGGCGCCTCGCAGTTCGCCGGTACGCGCCGCATTCCCGCACCGGTCAACGAACCGGTCAAGCACTACGCGCCGGGGTCACCAGAACGGACCGAGCTGCAGGCGCGCCTGAAAAGCATGGCAGCGGAACGGGCCGAGATTCCGCTCGTTGTCGGCGGCAAGCGCATTCACACCGGCGACAAGGGCACGCAGGTCATGCCGCATGCGCATTCGCACGTGGTGGCTGACTACCACAAAGCGCGTGCCGAGGATGTGACGGCGGCCATCAAGGCTGCCACCGACGCACAGAAGGAATGGGCGGCGTGGAGCTGGGAGGATCGCGCCGGCATCTTCCTCAAGGCGGCCGAGCTGCTCACCACCACGCGACGGCAAACGATCAACGCCGCCACCATGCTCGGCCAGTCGAAGACCGCGCATCAGTCGGAGATCGATGCGGCGTGCGAGCTGATCGACTTCTGGCGTTTCAATGCGGCTTTTGCGCAGGACATTTACGCCGAACAGCCGGTGAGCAGTCCGTCGACGTGGAATCAGTCCGACTATCGCCCGCTGGAAGGATTCGTGTACGCGGTGTCGCCATTCAACTTCACGGCCATCGGCGGCAACCTCGGCGGTGCGCCTGCAATGATGGGCAACACAGTGGTGTGGAAGCCGGCGTCGACCGCGGTGCTCTCAGGCTGGGTCGTGATGCAGGTCCTCGAAGAGGCGGGACTGCCACCGGGCGTGATCAACTTCCTGCCGGGCGATCCGGCGGCAATCTCGAACACCGTGCTCACGCATCGCGATCTGGCCGGCGTGCATTTCACCGGCAGCACCACGGTGTTCAACGGCATGTGGGAGACGATCGGCCGGAACATGGGCGGCTATCGCAGCTATCCGCGCATCGTGGGTGAGACGGGCGGAAAGGATTTCATCGTCGCGCATCCATCGGCCGACGCGCTGGCGCTGGCAGTGGGAATTGTACGTGGCGGCTTTGAATACCAGGGGCAGAAGTGTTCGGCGGCCAGCCGAGTGTATGTGCCGAAGTCGCTCTGGCCCACAGTCCGGGATCATGTCGCACACATGGCCAGCCAGATCAAGGTTGGCGACGTGCGTGACTTCTCGAACTTCATGGGCGCCGTGATCGACAAGCGGGCGTTCGACAAGCACGTCGAGTATCTGGCGCTGGCGAAGCGTGAATGCGAAATCGTCACCGGCGGCACCGCCAATGGCGAAATCGGCTACTTCATTCAGCCAACGCTCGTGCGCACCGACGATCCGGCACACCGAATGCTGAACGAAGAGATCTTCGGCCCCATCGTGACGGCCTATGTGTACGACGACGACAAATGGCTCGACACGCTGCGCCTGGTGGATGCCACCAGTCCGTATGCCCTCACTGGTGCGGTGTGGGCCCGCGAGAAGCAGGCGGTGCTGGATGCGATGTCGGTGCTGCGCAATGCGGCCGGCAACTTCTATATCAATGACAAACCCACCGGAGCGGTGGTCGGGCAGCAGCCGTTCGGCGGTGCGCGGGCCTCTGGCACGAACGACAAGGCGGGGTCGAAAATGAACCTGCTGCGGTGGGTGAGTGCGCGCTCGATCAAGGAGACGTTCGTTCCGCCGACGGAGTGGCAGTATCCGTTCCTCGCCGATTGATCGACGGATGAGTGCCGAGCCACTGTTCGTTCACTATTTCACGTTGGACGTGTTCACTGATCAGCGGTTTGGTGGCAATCCGCTGGCGGTGATTCTCGATGCGCGTGGATTGAGCAGCGAGCAGATGCTGCAGGTGACGCGCGAGTTCAACTACAGCGAGTCGACGTTCGTGCTGCCGGCCGAGTCGGACGACACCACGAAGCGCGTGCGCATCTTCACGCCGGGTGGCGAGGTGCCGTTCGCCGGGCATCCAACTGTGGGCACAGCAATCGCGCTGGTGTTCAACGGCGACGCGCCTTCAACGGGCGATAGCGTGCGTGTGGTGCTGGGCGAGAATGTGGGCCCGGTGCCGGTGACAGTGAAATTGACCGACGGCGTGCCGATGTGGGCGCAACTCAGCGTGGCGCTGATGCCGGCGGAGAAACCGCCGATGGATCGTGCGATCGTGGCCGAAATGCTCGGCCTGACGATGGACGACATGATGCCGGAGGCGTACGCGCCGGCGGCGACGTCATGTGGATTGCCGTTTCTGATCGTTCCGTTGGCCACGCGGGCTGCGGTATCACGGGCGCAGATCGTCGATGCGGTGTTCGCACGTACACTGCGCGGCACCGACTGCGCGATGGTGATGGTGTTCGCGAAGGTCGACGATGTGCCGGGCGTTGATGTGCACTGCCGTGTGTTCTGTCCCGACGATGGCGTGCCGGAAGATCCGGCCACTGGCAGCGCCAACGCCGCGCTGGGAGGCTACCTCGCCGCACGCACGCCGCGCACCGGCACGCTGCGCTGGGTGTCGCAGCAAGGCATCGAAATGGGTCGCCCGTCGCGGCTGGAGATCGAAGTCGATAAGACGTCCGATGCGATTACTGCTGTCCGTGTTGGTGGAAGCGCGGTGCTGATGTCCGAAGGCCGGCTGCGCGTCGTTTAAACTCCTGCACGACAACAAACGCGCTCGCCGAACAAGGCGCCTGTCAGGGTCGCAGGTTGCGCAGGTATCGCTCCGGATCAGCCAGAAACTCGCGCGTGACACGAACGTGATCGGTGTCAGTCCACGCGACCGGTGCGATCGGGCTCTCGTCGAAGGAGTAGATGCGCGCGCCGGGGAAGGCGAGCAGCAGCGGCGAGTGTGGCAATGATGAATTGTGCGCCGTCGGTGACGAGGTCGAACATCATCGCCAGCAGTGATAACTGACGCTGCGGTGAGAGGGCGGCTTCGGGCTCGTCCATCAGGTACAGGCCCTTTGGCACGAGGCGCTGCTGAAAGAAGTTGAGGAACGCTTCGCCGTGCGACTTTGC
>JANMWU010000293.1:0-2846 GCA_031380785.1 Gemmatimonadaceae bacterium | reverse complement strand
TTCGACGCCGTGCTGAATCTCTTCACGTCATTTGGATTCTTCGACGACCCGCACGACGATGTCCGCGTCATCCGCGAATTTGCCCGCGTGCTCAAGCCTGGTGGGCGCCTGGTGTGGTTCGGTGGCAGTCGCGATGGCGTCCTCGCGCGTTGGGTCGGCGGCGACAGCTGGACCACCAAAAACGGGACCGCCGTGAGCCACGACCGGACGTTCGATCCGCTAAGCGGTCAGATAACGATTCAGACCACGTGGCGCGGCCCGACCGGAGCCGGACAACGGCTGCACCGGATCCGGCTGTATACCGCCACGCGGCTCGACGAGCTGTGCGCCGACGCTGGACTTGTCGTGGAGGCGGTGTATGACGGGCTGCGCGATCGTCCATTGCGCCGGACGTCGCCGGAAATGTTGCTGGTGGCGCGGAAGCCGTTGCTCCCTCGCAAACGCGCTCACGGCTAGTTTTCGCATCTTGTTTCCAGTCCTCACGACCTTTTTGTCATGACCCGACCGATTCGCGTGCTGGTGGCGAAACCGGGGCTCGATGGACACGACCGTGGTGCCAAGGTCGTGGCTGCCGCCCTGCGCGACGCTGGCATGGAAGTGATTTATACCGGATTGCACCAGACGCCTGAGATGATCGCCACGGCGGAGGTCCAGGAAGATGTGGACGTGGTCGGCATCTCGATCATGAGCGGCGCCCACATGACGCTTTTTCCGCGCGTGCTGCAGCTGCTGAGGGAGCAGGGCCGCGACGATATTCTGCTTACCGGTGGCGGTATCATTCCGAAGGAAGACATGGAGTCGCTCCGGACGCAGGGCGTGGGCCAGTTGTTCGGTCCTGGCACCAGCACGGCAGACCTCGTCGCGTTCATCCGCACCTGGTTTGCCGAGAAGGAGTCGCAGACGACGTGACCTCGCGTTTGCGGCAGCTCAGCGATGTGGTGCGCGAAGTCGAAGCACGGATCCGGGAAGGTGGTGGAGCCGATCGGGTTGCGAAGGAACATGCGCGCGGAAAACTCACCGCACGCGAGCGCGTCGCGCGGCTCTGTGATGCTGACGCCAGATTCCTCGAACTCGGATTGCTGGTCGCGTACGACCAGTACGATGGTCAGGCGCCGGCCGCCGGAGTGATCACCGGACTTGGCACCGTGCATGGGCGTGAAGTGGTGGTCGTTGCCAATGACGCTACGGTGAAAGCCGGCTCATGGTGGCCTGAGACCATCAGCAAGATTCTGCGCGCGCAGGAACTCGCGATGCGGTGCCGGATTCCGATTGTGTATCTGGTGGACAGCGCCGGTGTGAATCTGCCCTATCAGGGCGGCGTGTTTCCCGGACAGTACGGCGCCGCGCGCATTTTCTACTACAACTCGATCATGCGGCGCTATCTGCGTATCCCGCAACTCTCGGCCGTGATGGGTCCGTGCATTGCCGGTGGCGCGTACCTGCCGGCGTTGAGTGACGTGATCGTGATGGTGAAAGGCACGTCATTCATGGGACTCGGCGGCCCGAATCTCGTGAAGGGCGCCACCGGCCAGACAATCGACGGCGAGACGCTCGGCGGAGCCACCACGCACACCGCAATCAGCGGCGTCGCGCACTACACCGCCGACGATGATCCGCACTGCCTGCAGCTGCTGCGCGAAATGATTGCGCGACTTCCCGGTGCGCATCACAACGCTCGCACGGCCGACGTGGCGTCAGCCGCGCCGTTGCGCGCACCGGAATCGTTGTACGAGGTGCTGCCGGCCGATCATCGCATGTCGTACGATATGCATCATGTGATCGACGCTATCGTCGACGCCGGATCGATGTTCGAGTTTCAGGGCGATCTGGCGAAGGAAGTGATCTGCGCCGATGCCCGTATCGACGGCATTGCGGTGGGACTGATCACCAATCAGCGCGGGCTGATCAAGGGTCGGCCCGGTGAGAAGCCGCGCTTCGGCGGAATCATCTACGCCGAAAGCGCCGAGAAGGTCGCCTTCTTCATCGAGCGCTGCGACCGACAGGGAATTCCGCTGCTGTTCGTGCAGGATGTGTCAGGATTCATGGTCGGGCCGGAAGCGGAACACGAAGGCATCATTCGCGCCGGTGCACGCTGGGTTGAGGCGATGGCAACGGCGCGCGTGCCGAAGCTGGTGCTGACGGTGAATCACGCCTCCGGCGCGGGGTACTATGCGATGGCGGCGCAAGGATTCGATCCCGACCTGATTCTCAGCTGGCCGACCGGCCGCATGGCCGTGATGGAAGGCGAGAGCGCGATCGCAGCAGTGCACGGTGCGACGCTGGACGCGCTGAAAAAGGTGGGTGCGACGCCGTCGGACGCATTGCAGCGATCGATCGCGTCGATGCGCGAAGACTACGAAACTCAGCTTGACGCGCGCTACGCTGCGGCGCGCGGTTTCGCCGACGCCATCGTGTATCCCGAAGACACCCGGGCGACGCTGGCGCTGGCGCTGCGCGCTGTGCGTCGGAATCCGGGCCCGCATCTGGGAGCCTTCGTGCTTCCTCCGCAACCGATGGAGATGGCGTGAACAATTCATGCCCGGAGATCCGATGACGAAGACGGTACGCGTGGCCAGCGGTCAAGGCTTCTGGGGCGACTCGCTGGAGGCGCCGCGGCAGCAGGTTGACGGCGGACCGATCGATTACCTGATGCTCGACTATCTGGCTGAAGTCACCATGTCCATTCTGCAGAAGCAGAAGGAACGTGATCCGGCCATGGGATACGCACGCGACTTTATCGGCGCGATCGAGAGCGTGCTGCCCGGCGTGGTGGATCGCGGCGTGAAAGTCATCGCGAACGCCGGCGGTGTGAATCCCGTCGCGTGCGGAAAGGCATTGGTCGCGGC
>JANMWU010000270.1:0-13276 GCA_031380785.1 Gemmatimonadaceae bacterium | reverse complement strand
GGGGCGCTTCCATACGGAAGCGCCCCGCGAGTTTTGTGCACTGTCACCGAAATCCACTAACAGTTCACCGACGGAACGGCTGTGAAGCGTCACCGACTGCGTGGCCGCGCTACAGCACGCCGAATTGGTTCATGGAGCATGCGTCAGCGCAATACTTCGCGCACTGGTCGTTCATTGCGTACGTCGTCGACGTCGGCGTTGCGCGCGGCGCGAAGTTCGGCTGACGCTCAGCTGTCGCGGGCTGAGGCCGCCGGATCAAGGTCGAGGATCCGGCGGACCTGCAGCGCCAGCTCGTTCACCGACAGCGGCTTGTTGAGGTAGCCCGCGGCGCCAAGTGCGTAAGCGCGCTCGGGCGACATGCTGGCGCTGTAGCCGGTGCAGACAACAACCGGCAGCTGCGGCCGGATGCGCAGCGACTCGCGCAGCAGGTCTTCGCCTGACATGCGGGGCATCGTCATGTCGGTGATCAGCAGATCATACTCTTCGGTGTCGTCAGCGAGCTGCTGCAGCGCCGCCTCGGCGCTCGTGAATGTCGTGGTGCGGTAGCCAAATCGACCCAGCGCGTTGGACAGGAACGCGGCCACCGCCGGCTCGTCATCCACCACCATGACGCGTTCGGTGCCGCTGGGCACCACACCGGCCACGCCCAGCGGCGTGCTCGGCGACGGACGACCGATGTCGGCAGGCAGTTCGATGATCGCCGTCGTGCCACGTCCCAACGTCGACTCGAGCCTGAATATCCCGCCCATGCCGGTCACGATGCCATGCACCATCGCCAGGCCCATGCCCGTGCCCTCGTCGGGTGGCTTGGTGGTGAAGAACGGATCGAGCGCGCGGTCCAGCACCGTCGGTGTCATGCCGGTTCCCGTATCCATCACTTCCAGGCGCAGATATGACTGCCCCAGCATTTCGCTTCGCAGCAGCCGCACCGTGAGCGTGCCACCGGTGTCACGCATCGCGTAGATCGCATTGCCGCAGAGGTTGAGCACCACCTGATGCAACTGACCGGCGTCACCGAGGACGGCGGGAACGCGTTCTTCGTCATGCAGATCGATCGTCACGCCCGGCGGAAGCGTCGGCAGCAGCAGCCGCAGCGTCTCACTCACGATCGGCTCCAGCTCAACCGGATGCAGCTCCTCGCCGCTGCGTCGACTGAATGCGAGAATCCGCTGCACCATCTGTCGTCCACGCGCGGCGGCGGTCAGCACCTGCTGCAGGTCGGACTGCAGTTCCTCGGATTCGGCATCGAGCATGGCCAGTTCGGCGTAGCCGATGACGCTGGCCAGGATGTTGTTGAAGTCGTGCGCAATGCCGCCGGCCAGCGTGCCGACCGCCTCCATCTTCTGTGACTGACGCACATCCGCTTCGAGCCGCCGCCGCTCGGTGACGTCGAGTGTCAGGGCCATGCCGAATCGGATCGTGCCGTCGGCGTCGCGCACCGGAACGGCTCGCACGTCGAACACCTTGTCGCTCAGGCGCAATTCGAACTGTTGCTCCACACCGTCGAGCGCGGCGCGACACCGGCGCTGCACCAGCGCGGCCGTGTGTGTATCCATGCGATGCCCGAACGGACGCCCGATGAGCTCATGCTGGTCGAGTCCCGCGTCGTGCAGGCCGCGACCCGCCGCCAGCAGCAGTCGCGCCTCGCGATCAAACAGCAGCACCGCCCCACCCGGATAGTTCTCGATCAGTGTCCGGTACAATTCATCGCTGAAGCGCAGCTGCGCACTCACGCGCTTCTGCTCCGTGACGTCGATGGCCGAGCCGAGCAGCCGTGTGACGCTGCCATCGGCATCGCGTTCGAAGACGGTGATGCGATCGTTAAGCCAGCGCCATTCGCCATCGATGCCCAGCAGACGATACGTCATGTCCATCTTGGCGTCGGTGCCGTGGCGCAGTGCACGCGTGGCGTGACGCACGATGTCGATATCGTCGGGGTGATAGAAGCGCTGCTGTTCCTCGCGAGTCAGTTCCGACAGTTGATCCAGCGAGAAACCAAGCATCTGCAGCAACGCGTCATTGGCAAAGGTCACATGCCGCAGTCGCAGATCGAGTACATACAGATACGTCGGAACAGTCGACACGATGCTCTGCAGCAGGCGACGGTGCTGATCGAGTGTCTGCTCCATCAGGCGCCGCTCCTGCTCGGCGCGCCGCATGTCGGTCATATCATGCACGATGCTCAGCACGCCGGTCACGATTCCGTCTTCAAACAGCGGTGCATTCGAAACCAGCACGTGCGCGATCGATCCGTCCGCGCGCAATGCGCGCGCTTCATACGACGACTGTTCACCGTTGAGCGTGCGATTCACCTGCACCATTGCGCGTTCGCGATCTTCCGGCGCCGTGAAGCGCGACATGCGACCGTCGCGCAGCTGCAGGTCGGAATAGCCGCTGATGCGGCGCGCGGCGGCGTTCATGCGGACCACGTTCGCGTTGCGATCGAGAACGAAGATCGAATCCGGTGCGCCGTCGAAGAGACGCTGCCAGCGATCACGCCGTTCGCGCGCCACACGGACCGCTGATGCCTGCAGCCAGGCGATGGTGACCAGCGAGCCGGCCTGCACCGTCAACACCATCAGGATGAAGGCACGCGGCGCAGTCTGCTGATCCCCGGTGCCAAATGGAGGCGGAACGTTGACGCCATTTGCGACCAGGCCGATCACCACCATCATCGCCACTTCGGTGGCGATTGCCACCGCGATCGCTTCACGCTTTGGAAGCCAGCCGATCGCGGATGCCATCGGGATCGCGAGGCACGGCGCGAACAGATAGGGCCCCGCGCCGGCGTACCAGGTCAACAGCGCAACCACCGGGATGTCGATGCACGCCTGTGCCGCGTCCAGCCAGTGACGACGTACCGGAAACAGGATGTATTCGAGGGCAATCACCAGCAGCGAGCTGACGGCGATCCAGGAAGCCCAGATCGCAAACACCCATCGCGGCAGATGCTGCAGCAGCTCGTTGTCCAGCAGCGCCGCGATTGCACTCAGCACGATCCACAGCGCCAGCCGCCCGCGCGCGAAGCGCGTCGCGAGGTAGGCGGGAACCGGTAATTCGGTGGTGGGAGCGTCCAGCGTCGGCATCACAGCGGCGCGTCGGAATGAATGAGAGCAGCCGCTCGCAGATGCGGAGCGACGAGATGGGGCGCCGCGGAAAATACTGCAAGAGCCTGACCGGGATATCCACACTGCGGGGCGGTACGGACCCGCGTGTCAGATCACGACTTGGGGCGTTTGTCCACACCGTAGTGGATAACGTATCCACAATTCCCACAACGACTTACGTGGTGTTTGTTCGGGATTGTGAGGCGCGATGGCAGAGTGTACGCTTGTTCACACGCGGCCGGCGCTGGTTGCGTGTGCGAAACCATCGTCGCAGGATAGCCAACGGATCGTATGTCAGCGCCAGAACCGCCGCAGGACGAACGTCTGACGTTGGTACGTGGTCGCGTTGAGCGTGGCTCAGCGCGACGCGATGAGCCGCGGCTCCAGCGTGGTGAGGGCCGCGAGTTCCAGCCAGGCCGCGAGCAGGTCGAGATTGGGATCGCCGGTGGAAGCGGAACGGGCGGCGGTACACTGCGCGGTCAGTTCGGTGGCGATCGATCGCGCATCGGAGCGGCCACGCAGACCCACGGCCAGCAGTCCGGCGGCGTCGGCGAGTCGCTCACGCACGAATTGCTGGAAGCGAAGCCGCAGCTCCGTCTCATTGGTGCTCGGCGTGAGGTCGGTCACACCGCGCCGTTGCTCACGCAGCGCAGCCAGCCCGGCGACCAGCTTATCGAGGGTGTCGGGGTCAGGGTGCAGCAGGAGTTGTCGCCAGATCGACCAAAGCGGGGCGGCGTTGGCGGCCGCCTGCTGCGATGGTTCCGCGCGGAGCTGCGCCGCCTGTTCGAGTCGATCAGAAACCGGGCGCTGCTGCAGCCAGCTTCTGGTGTGCGCCACACTCGACGGGCCGGCGACAGCCGCAAGGGCACACAGCCGGACCGCGTGACGCAGAATGCCCTCGGCGTCAGCGCCAGGCTGCAGACCGAGCGCCCGGTGCAGCACACTGGCTCGCTCGGCTCCGATGCGGAGCGCCGCGCGCTCGAGGCTCGGCGCCGTGCCTGGGGAGCCGGAGCGCAGCGCGTCGCGACCGAGAAGCGCCGCGAGTTCGTAGGCGGTCGCGAGCGTGTGCGTGGCCTCGCGCAGTGCGGGATCGGTGAGCGGGGTGGTCGCCTTCTCGGCAGCAGCGAGCGTCGCGAGACGCTGCGCCGTTGGCATGGCGTCAACCGCCCAATGCCGATCGACGAGGTCCGCGCCGCTCGCGGGCGGGGCGGGGAAGATTGCGTGTGAAGCCAGCGTCACGGCGTCAGACCCTCCAAGCGCAGCTCCAGCTGTATCTGACGGCGCGCGGTGCAGGTTGCGATGAGGTTGCAGGCCAGTAACGAGTCGTCGTACCGTTCAACTAACCCCGCGTCGTGCTTCCAGGCAAGTCTGGCGCGGCGCCCAGCACGTGGAGACAGTGACGTGGCATTGCCGTTCGAAGGCGAATCAGAGACCGTCGCACCCGTGAGTGCGGACGTGGCGACGACAGTGTCGCGTGAGCTGATGGACAAGGCGGACCTGACGCTGGACATGCTGATGCGACAGGCCCTGGAAGTGCCGGGCGCGGCGAGCGCCCTGCTCGAGGCTTTTGCGGCGCAGTCCCGGGCGCTGCGGCTGGTGCAGGAAGCCGATGCGCGTGGCGCCGCGCAGCTTCCCATCGAGCTGCGGAATCGTCTGGCGGCCGTTGCTGCGCGCACGCCGACCTGGCTCACCGCCGACGCACACGCAGGGGTTCGCGCCTGAGGCTGGCGTCGGTAGAATGCAGCGTTGTGCGTAAGGCACGGCGACGCCGCCGGGGCCATCCGGTGCCTCGGAGCGGCGTCAATCGCCTGAGCGCTGTGTCACATCCGCTCAAGCTTCCGTGATGCCGCCTTCCCTCCCGAACTCGCCGGCGGAACTCGCCGACGCCACATGGCACGATATTGCCGCGTATTACGACGCGCTGGCCGCCGAGGGGCCGACAGCCGACACGGCGCGAGACTGGCTGCGACGCTGGTCGTTGCTCGAGGAGTTGGTCAACGAGGCCTCGTCTCAGGCGCTGATTGCGTACACCGGCAACACCGCCGATGCGGCAGCGGAGGCGCGCTATCTGCGCTTTGTCACCGGGATTCAGCCCAATGCCGAAGCGCGGCAGACCGGCCTCGCCACACTGCTGCTCGCGACGGGCATCGACGACCCGGACATCGCGACACTGCTGCGCGAGTTCAGCACCACGGTCTCGATCTTTCGCGACGCGAATACGGAGCGTTTTGCACAAATAGAAGAGCAGAGCGCGGCCTACCAGAAGATCGCCGGTGGACTGAGCGTCGGGATCGACGGTCGCACGCTGACCATTCCGCAACTGCAGCCGCTGCTTGAATCTGACGACCGGGTGGCACGCGAGCGCGCGTTCCGCGCCGGTGCGGATGCCTATCTGTCGTGTCGTGATGCGATGGCCGGGCTGTTCGATCGCATGTACGGGTTGCGTCAGGCCGTTGCTCACGAGGCAGGTTTCGCGGATTTCCAGGCGTTCTCGTTCGTGGCCAAGCACCGCTACGATTACACCGCCGACGACGTGGCACGGTTCCACGATGCAGTGGCGGAGGTGTTCACGCCGGCAGCGGCGCGTGTGCACGCGTATCGTCGTGAGCGGCTGGGTGTGGACACGCTGCGTCCGTGGGATCTGGCAGTGGATCCCGACGGGCTGGCACCGCTGCGGCCGTTCCGCGATGCGAACGAGTTTGTTGCGACCAGTGCTCGCGTCTTCTCGACGCTCGATGCCGAACTCGGTTCGCGCTTCGCCGACATGGCGCGCGACAGACTGCTCGATCTCGAGAGTCGTCCCAACAAGGCGCCAGGTGGCTATTGCACGACGCTGCATTTCCGCAAGCAGCCATTCGTGTTTATGAACGCCGTTGGCGTGTCGGATGACGTGACGACGCTGGTGCACGAAGCCGGCCACTGCTTTCACGCCTACCTGGCATCGGAGCAGGAACTGATCTGGCAGCGCGGCACCGGCTCGGAAGCGGCGGAGCTGGCGAGCATGTCGATGGAATTGCTCGCGGCGCCGTATTTTGCGCTGCCGGTTGGGTATTACACACCCGATCAGGCGCGGCGCGCGCAGGCAGCGCATCTCGAAGACGTGCTGCTCGCGTTGCCGCATATCGCCAGCGTGGATGCTTTTCAGCGCTGGATCTACACCAGTGGCGAGGGACACGATCGCGATGCGCGTGACCGGGCCTGGCTGGATTTGCGCGCGCGATACGAAACCGGCATCGACTGGTCCGGGCTCGCGCGCGAGCGCACAGCGCGCTGGTATCGGCAGCTGCACATCTTCGAATTGCCGTTTTACTACATCGAGTATGGCATTGCGCAGCTTGGCGCATTGCAGGTGTGGAAGCGCAGTCTCACGGAGCCCGATCGCGCGCTGGCCGGATACAAGAACGCGTTGCGGCTTGGCGGCACCCGTCCGTTGCCCGAGTTGTACGCGGCGGCCGGTGCACGCCTGATATTCGATGCGGACGGCATGCGCGAACTCGTGGGGCTGGTCGAGGATCGACTCGAGATGCTGCGCGGTTCGACTGTGTCGTGAGTCAACGCGGCGCGGCTGTGCCGACACCGCCGGCGGGACTGAAGCACGACCCATACAGTGCACTGCGAGTGCCGGCGTTTCGCTGGTTTGTCATCAGCCTGATGGCGATGACGGTGGGTGTGCAGATTCAGGGGATTGCGGTGGCGTGGCAGCTGTACGCGGCCACCAACGATCCGCTGGCGCTGGGCTTGGCCGGACTGGCCGAAGTGCTGCCATTCCTCGCGCTCTCACTGCCCGCCGGACACTGGGCCGATCGATACGATCGCAAGCGGCTGGCACTGATCGGCATCGTGGTGCTGGTGCTGTGTGCCGCGCTCTTTCTGGCGATGACGATCGCGCTGCAAACCGGCGATCGTGCGACGCCGAAGGTCGTCGGCTCTACCGCGTGGTCTTCGCCGATTGCGATCTACGCCGTACTCGCCGTGTCGGGTGTTTCGCGCGCCATTCTTCAGCCCGCGCGCCAGGCAATCGGCACCATGATTGTTCCACCGTCATTGTATGCGAATGCGGCCACGTGGCGCAGTTCGATCTGGCAGTTCGGGTCAGTGATTGGTCCCGCCATCGGTGGTCTGATGTTCGCGTTCGCCGGCCCACCGGTGACGTACAGCGTCACGCTGGCGTTGCTGTTGGTTGCCTGGTGGGCGATGGCGGCCGTGGCAGTGCCAGCGCGCGACGCGACGATTCAGGCGCCGGCGGCTGCGGATGCAGGAATTCTTGAAGGTGTGCGGTTTGTGCTGCGTGACAAGCTGGTGCTGGCAGCGTTGTCACTGGATATGTTCGCCGTGCTCTTTGGCGGCGCCACCGCACTGCTGCCGGTGTTCACCAAAACTGTGTTGCATGTGTCGCCGGAATGGCTCGGCTATCTGCGCGCCGCGCCCGCGGTAGGTGCGGTGTGCATGGCGCTGTTGCTCGCGCACCAGCCACCGCTCGAGCACGCGGGCCGCACGCTGCTGATGGCCGTGGCGGCGTGGGGGCTCAGCATCATCGGCTTTGCTCTGTCACGCAACGTGTGGTTGAGCTGCGCGCTGCTGGCGATGGGCGGCGCGGTGGACAGCATCAGCGTCGTGATCCGCTCCACACTCCTGCAGGCGCGAACTCCAGCGCATGTGATGGGTCGCGTGATGGCGGTGAATTCGATCTTCATCGGCAGTGCGAATGAGATCGGCGCCTTCGAGAGCGGACTGACAGCGCGGTTGTTTGGCGCCGTGAACAGCGTCTTGCTCGGCGGCGTGGTAACGCTGCTGGTGGTGATCACGATGGCCATCGGTGCTCCCGCGTTACGCCAGCTGGGGCGACTGCACGATCACGACGAAAACACCGACGCGGCGTAGCGTCTGAGCTGTTCGGCGCCCTCCGGCGTCTGGGCTGGCATGGCGAGCCCCACGTAGCCATCGGGGCGGACCAGATAGGCGGCATCGTGCAGCAGCCCCGCATCGTTCGCAGCAGCGTTCCAGTTGAACACGTGCATCGGCAGGCGCAGTTCCGCCGCCGTGCACCTGACCCGCGCTGCCCTCACACAAGGCGGTATCGCGGTAGTTGATGCGCAGCGTTCCGGTCGATGATGCTTCATACGATTCCATGTCGCGCCAGCCGCAGCGCCAGCACCAGGCCGGTCGGGCCGGCGCCGACGATCAACACCTGTGTGTACGTCATGGCACCATTCCTCGCGAACAAAACACAACGGGGCAGACCAGTGCTGGCCTGCCCCGCAGGTGACGTTCAGCGACGCAGGCCGCGACTCACGGCAGCGCTTTCACGGCATCCGGCAGCGCGAACACGCTGGCGTCGATGGGATCGAACTTGACGGCAGTGATATTGATCACAACGTCACCATTGGGCGTTCCCTGGGTGATCCTTGTCGGGACCTTGACGGCACCGAACGGCTTGTAGTCGGCGTACACGATCTTCTGCTCGCCGCCGTCCTGCGTGATCATTTCACCGGCCTTGAGCCCGGTGGCCTGGTCGTAGTACACCGTGCGATTGCGCCCGCTTCTGGTGACGATTTTCACCGGCCAGCACTTCCGGCCGTCGAAATCGGCGGCTTCGAGCACTTCGGCACTGGTATAGCTGCCTGCTTCCCACAGGCCGGCGGTAAGCGACGTGCTCGAGGCGGCGTCCGCAGTCATCGTGGCGTCCATCTTGCGCGCGCCCTGCTGCGGATCGACGGCCCAGGCGATGGCACCATCATAGCCCTGCAGCACCTGACCGAAGCCGGCGACATCAATCGTCATGACCATCTTGCCGCCGCTCACCTTGCGCTCGTAACCGGCGCTGACGCCGGCGAACGTGATGTCAGCCGTGCCGACTTCGGTGCGCGCGGTGGCGGCCTTGAATGCGGTGACGCCGCCAACGGCAGCCGCGTGCTTGTCGAACAGCGACTGTGCGGTCGGCTGCTGAGCAACAAGAACAGTCGGAACAACCAGCGCCGCGGCCAGAATCGAGCGGCGGATGGCGGTACGGGACATCGGAACTCCGGTGAAGAGGGTGACCGGCATTCTACGTCATCCGGCTCAGAATGTGTCAGGGCGACGGGATTCCGGTGACAGTGCACACAATCCGCGACGCAGATGGTGTGCACTGTCACCGGAATCCGTGTTCCGTCCCACCTCGAGGCACCGGCGGCGCTCAGTGGCAGGCCCGCATCAGCACCAGTGTGAGCGCCACTTCAACAGCCGCCGCCACGGCTGCCCAGATCAACAGGCCCGGCGGACGCTGCTGTGGTGCGGCCGAACCGAGTCTGCGACCGCACGCCGGACAGCTCAGCGCATCGGCCGCTACTACGCCCGAACACACACCACAGCGAATTTCCACGCGGCGTCAGTGGCCTTTGGCGCGATCACGTGACGACGTCGTCACCGGTGATGGCCAGCGATCGAACCAGCTGCGCATGTAGAGCTGTGTGCGCATCCAGTTGGATGGCTTGGACGACGTCCCGTGCCATTCGTCGTTGAAGCGCAGCATCGCCGTCGGCACCTTCATCACCTTGAGCGCCGAATAGAACTCCTCGGTCTGCGGCATCGGCGTGCGCAGGTCGAGCACGCCGGTCATCAGCATCGTCGGCGTCTTCACATTGCCGACGTACATGAGCGGTGAGCGACGCAGGTGCTCGGACGGATCGACCCACGGCAGCTGCGCGAAGTTGCGATACCAGCTGGCGCCGTCGGTGTTGCCGACGAAACTCAGCCAGTCGATGACGGGACAGTTCGCGCTGGCGGCGGCGAAGCGATTGGTGTGCCCGACGATCCACGACGTGAGCACACCGCCGCCGGAGCAGCCGAAGACGTACATGCGCTTCGTGTCCACGTACCCACGATTCACGACCGTGTCCACCGAGGCCATCAGATCATCGAAATCCTTCCCGGGATAGGCATTCTTGATCGCGTTGCCGAACGCGCTGCCGTACCCGGTGGAGCCGCGCGGGTTGGTGTACAGCAGCACGAAGCCATTGGCCGCATGATCCTGCCGCGCCAGGTTAAAGCCTCCGTTGTACATCGCGTGCGGTCCGCCGTGAATCTCCAGCATCAGCGGATACTTTTTCGCCGGATCAAAATCAGGTGGCTTGACGATCCATGCCTGAATGCGAAAACCATCGACACTCGTCAACCAGATCTCTTCCTGTGTGCCGAGTTTCTTGCCGGCGAGCACATCGTCATTCACGTGCGTGAGACGCGCGATAGCGGCCGGAATGCGCACATTGAAGCGCACGATGTCATTTGGCTGCGACACCGTCGACATCACGCCCACCATGTTACCGGCACGATCGACATCGGTGACGCTGAGCACGTTCTTACCAGTGGTGATCGGTCGGGTCTGGCCAGCCACCGACGTGAAATACAGGTTGCGATAGCCTTCGTTTTCGACGTTGTAGTAGATGCCCGACCCGTCCGGTGCCCACATCATTCCCTGCGGATTGCGATCGAGTGCGGCGTTGATCGCGTGCGGGTTGGAGCCGTCAGCGTTCATCAGATAGATGTTCGCGTCTTTCCACGTCGCGTCGGTGGAGTCGTAGCCGGTGTACGCGATCAGCTTACCGTCAGGCGACGGGATGGGATTGCCGTCGGGTCCTTTGCGATGCGTGAGCGCCGTGATCGTACCGGCGCTGACGTCGGCGCGGTAGATCTCGGTCTCGCGCCATGCGCTCTCCGCATCCGGCGTGCGGAGGCTGCTGAACAGCAGCGACTTGCCGTCGGCAGTCCAGCGTGCGGCGCTGTGATTCCAGTTGCCGGTGGTGACTTGCCGCGCCTGACCGCCGTCGGCCGACATCACGAACAGGTGCTGATAGCCATCGTCGGTAAAGCCAATGCGATCGGCGCGATAGTTGAGACGCTGCACGATGCGCGGCGGTTCGGTCCACTTTGCGCCTTTTGGCGCCGCCGGCATGGCAATGTTCCACGTCTCTTTCGTCGGCACGTTCATGCGGAACGCGAGCTGCGAGCCGTCGGGCGACCATTCCGGATCGGTCGGCGCTTCAGTGACATGCGTGACCTGCGTGGTGCCGCCGTCACCATCCATCAGCCGCATCCAGAGCTGCATGCCACTGGGCTGGCCGGTGGCGATGTACAACAGGCGCGTGCCATCCGGTGACCAGCGCGGCGCGCTTCCGGATACGAGCGAGTGCTGGCGCGACCCGTCAGCGTTCATCAACCAGACATTCGTGTCCCACTTGTCGTTCACCTTATCCACGCTGCGGCGCGTGAAGGCGATCTGCTTGCCGTCGGGCGACAGCTGCGGATCGGCCACGTCCTCCCATTCGAGATAGTCGGAAACCGTCACGCGGGCGTTCGCCGGCGGTGCCGATGTCTGTGCGTACAGCAGAGGAGCGATGCCAGGCCCAAACAGAACGGCAATTGCGACGATGAAGCTGGAACGACGCATGGGGAGTCTCCGGCGGGTGATCGGGAGCGTCCCGGTATTCGGAACGCACGGGCAGTGTGCATGTTGTAACGCACTGAGGACGTCGGTCGCTGCAGTGGGGTCAGGGTCGGAGGCTATTCCGATCGCGTAATTCGGTGACAGTGCACTCAATTGAGCTCCGCTCAATTGAGTGCACTGTCACCGAATTACCGCGCAACGCGGCCTTCGCCAACCTGCGCGGGGGCCGCCATCCGGCGCGAATGGCAGGCGGGCTGATCAGGTTGCACTCTCGATCAGCCGGCCAGTTCCCCCCGGTACACACACCCCGAGTTACACGTCTCATGCACCTGAATGGCGCTGAGCTGCGGCACGGTCACGACCAACCGATCCCAGATCCACTTCGCCAGCACTTCGCTGGTGGGATTCTCGAGACCGGCGATGTCGTTCAGACAGTAGTGATCGAGCTGTGCATCCAGCGGCGCCCAGGCGGCCTTGATGTCGCCGAAATCCATCAGCCAGCCGGTGTGCGGATCCACCGGTCCGCGCACCACGATACGAATGCGAAACGAGTGGCCGTGCAACCGCGCGCATTTGTGCCCGGTCGGCACATTCGGCAGATGATGTGCTGCCTCGAACGTCACATCGCGATGCAACTCGACGATATGCGATGGTCCACTCATCGGATCTCCAGCCATTTGTGCGTCTGCAGACTGAGTCGCCATTGCGGATGCGCCAGACAGTACGCCAGCGCCGCGCGCACGTTGGCGTCACGGTCCGGACCATCCATCGGTTGCAGAGAAAACTGCCGGAAATCGAGATCGGCGAAACGCTCCGGCTGTGCGTCAGGCTCGATCTGCGGATACACCAGCTTCAATTCCGCGCCGTGCGTGACAACCAGCGGTGCGTTGGCCTTCGGACTCACACAGACGTGGTCCAGCCCGCGCGGGGCTGGCTGCGTACCATTCGTTTCCACCGCCACCTCGAAATGGCGCATGTGCAACGCATCGATGGCCGCTTCATCCAGCTGCAGCAACGGTTCGCCCCCGGTGCACACCACCAGTTTGTGCGCCCGTGGTGACGCGTCAGCGGGCCAGCGCGCGTCGACGTGCGCCGCCAGCGATTTCGCGTCAGCAAATTTTCCGCCGTCAGATCCGATGCCGACGAAATCGGTATCGCAGAATTTGCAGACGGCCGAGGCGCGATCGGCCTCGCGACCGGTCCACAGATTGCAGCCGGCAAAGCGCAGAAACACTGCCGGGCGGCCGCTCTGTGCGCCTTCGCCCTGCAGCGTGTAAAAGCACTCCTTCACAGCGTATGCCATCAGCTCAACTCGGCCGGTGCAATAGCGTACCGCGTCGGATCGGGAATCCCGGCTTCGCGAAACCCTTTGTGCCGCAACTGGCACGCATCACAGTGCCCGCACGCCGCGCCGTCGTCGCGCGGATCGTAGCAGCTCACGGTGCTCGAATAGTCCACGCCAAGTGTGGTGCCAAATTCCACGATCTCCTTCTTCGTCATCATCTGCAACGGCGCGCGAATGACGACCTTTGTCCGCCCTTCCACCGCCGATGCCGTCGCAAGATTCGCGAGCGTCTCGAACGCACCGATAAACTCCGGCCGGCAGTCGGGATATCCCGAGTAGTCGAGCGCGTTCACACCGATGAAGATGTCACTCGCGCCGAGCACCTCGGCATACGCCAGTGCGAACGAGAGAAAGATCGTGTTGCGCGCCGGGACGTAGGTGACCGGAATGCCGTGGCTCAGG
>JANMWU010000098.1:0-2378 GCA_031380785.1 Gemmatimonadaceae bacterium | reverse complement strand
GAATACGCACTGGCGCTCACCGCGGTCAGATAGCCGTTGCGTGACACTTCCAGCAACGGCTTCTTCACTTCGGGGCCGTTCGCCAGCGAGTGCACGACGATATCGATCGGTGTTGCGCCGAAATCGTCGGTGAAGCGCTTCACCAGTCCGTCGATGCTGAAGTCGCCCAGTTCCTTGTAGCGCTTGTTCTCGCGAATGTCGTCGGGCGCCGATTCAAGCGTGTCGTACATCGCGTCGAGTGGATAGATGCGCTCGAACGTCAGCAGCGAGCCATCGGTCATCTGCCGCGACGCATCGATCTTGCCGCGTTCGATCAGATTGAGGAAGATGTTGAGCGCCGGCGGCCAGGTGGCCACGCAAACGGAGGCGCCGGCGGCCGCGAGTGCCTTGGCGATGGCAAAGCCGAATCCGTTATCGTCGGCGACACCGGCAACCAGTGCGCGCTTGCCTGAGAGATTGATGGGCAACATGCACCCGAAGCTAAGGCCTTGGGCCGGTCGGGCGCATCCGAGGCCGGGTGTGATGCACTACGTCGCGGCGCGCCTCAGCCGGTCGCGTACCGCATCCCAGATCGGCAAGTCGGGCACGGCCTCCACCACTATTGCCGACACACCCAAACCATCCAATTCGTGCAGCGATGCAAAGAGCGCGCTGGCATACGACTCGGCGCGCGCCGGCAGGATCCGGCACACCACGTCGCTGCCCAACGGCAGATCGAAATCGGAATACGCGACGAGGCCGATGGTCGAATCCGCGGTGCGCAACGAATCGATGGTGGTGGCCAGCGCGACGGCATCACCGGCCGGGATGATTCGCAGCGTCGCACGCGGCGCATAGTGGCGCTCGAGGGCACCGGGGGAGCGGCGCGGTTCGTTCGCGACGGCAACCGCGGCCGGTCGCTGCGGCCGCACACCGAGCACCGATGCCAGTGCGGCAACGGACACGCCACCAGGCCGCAACAACGTCGGGATGTCCGTTGTGAGGTCGATCACGGTGCTTTCTATGCCGACCGAGCATGCGCCGCCATCGAGAATGATGCCGTCCACATCGGCCAGCCCGCGCGCGACATGCTCGCCGGTGGTCGGCGACAGCCCGTTGCTCTTGTTCGCACTCGGTGCGGCCACGGGGACGCGTGCGGCGCGGAGCAACGCCAGGGCGATGGGATGGGCCGGAACGCGCACGCCTATGAGTGGCAGGCCGGCCGAGACCGCACCGGGGATCTCTGGCGACTTCGGCAGGACAATCGTCAACGGACCGGGCCAGAACGCCGCCGCCAGCTTCGCCGCCGCTGCCGGCCAGTCCGTCACCACGCGCCGCGCGGCGTCGGTATGCGGCACGTGCACGATCACCGGATTGTACGACGGTCGTCCCTTGGCCGCGAAGATGCGCGCCACCGCCTCCGCATCGAGTGCGTTGGCACCAAGGCCATAGACGGTCTCGGTAGGAAAGGCCACCAGTTCACCAACGCGGAGGCGCGCAGCAGCGTCGGCTATCGTCTCCGGATCGGGTCGGGCGGGATCGACGAATTGCAATCGCATGGCACACTCCGGAGGCGCATCGTCGCGCTGACTGACCGACACCATCGCAGGTCGGGCGGTCGCGGCAATGTACGCCGCACTGCCAGTGGCGACTATTGTCCCCGGTGTACTGGCTTCGCACATCACCTGCTCATCTCACCCGCCCCGTGGCCCATTTCGCTGGAACCCGCAAGCTCGCTTTCGCCATCCGCTCGTCGAAGATCCAGGGCAAGGGCGCCTTCTCGACACGCCGCATCGCCAAAGGCGCGCGCATCATCGAGTACCTCGGCGAATGTATCGAAGAAGGCGAAGCCGATGTCCGGTACCCCGACGATGAGATGGGGCGACACCACACCTTTCTCTTTTCGATCGGCGACGGATCACGTGTGCTCGACGCCGGTCCGATCGACTGGCCGGCGAAGTACATCAATCATTGCTGCGATCCGAACTGCGAGGCGATCGAGGAGGAAGACGGCCGCGTCTTCATTTCGGCGCTGAAGAACGTTCCGGCCGGCGCCGAGCTGTCGTACGACTACGCCTACGAGCGCACAGCTGAGCACACCGATGCGGACGAAAAGTTGTACGTCTGCCGCTGTGGTTCGCCGAAATGTCGTGGCACCATCATGGCGCCGCCAAAGCCGGCAAAGAAGAAGAAAAAGAAAGATTCGGATCGGAAGAAGGATCGGAAAGCCAACAAGCAGGAACGGAAGCAGCAGAAGGTCGAGGAGCAGCGGAAGCACGCGGACGGTGCTGAAGGCCACACGCCGGGGCACGTCGAACAGCACGCAGCGAAGCACGCCGTAAAGAAAGGCGCGAAAAAGGCCGCGAAGCACGCTGCGGATGGAGCAAAAAAGGCGGCGA
>JANMWU010000078.1:0-4558 GCA_031380785.1 Gemmatimonadaceae bacterium | reverse complement strand
CGGAAACTGCTTTTTGGAAACTGCGTGTGTGCCATGACCATCGGTGAATCTTGCGGCATCGCAATTGTCTCACGCGGAGCCGCCAGGAAGGCACGAAGATGAACTGCTTTGAAACAGCAACAGCGGTTTGTTCGGTAGCGTCAATATTGGCGCGGCACTTCCGCGCCGCGCACGCAGTCACAAAAAGAAGCAGTTCTTAGCGCCTCCTCCGCGTCTCCGTGCCTCCGCGTGAGACGTAGATCCTGGCAAAACACAAATGCTGGTAAGACGCAGCGAACGAAGGAGCGGCGCTCAGATCTCCCGCTTGCGCGCGAACTCCGCAATGTGATCCGCCGCACGAAACGCCAGCGCCTGAATTGTCATCGTCGGCTGCCCGCGACCGCTCGTCACGAAACTGCTGCCATCCACGATAAACAGATTCTTCACATCGTGCGCACGGTGGTATTTGTCCACCACCGACGACTTTGGATCGTTGCCCATGCGCGCGGTGCCGAGCAGGTGCACCGTCTGGCGCGGAGCCGCGCGGATCGGCTGCGGGTAGACCTTCTTCGCGCCCGCTGCGGTGAGAAATTCGACTGCGCGCTCCTGAAAATACTTGTAGAGCCTCAGATCCTCGGCGTGCTCCGAGAAGGTGACGCTCATGGCCGGCAATCCCCACGCATCATTCAGCAGTGGATCGAGCGACACTGCATTCGTCGCAACCGGCAACGATGTCGTATGACCCGCCGCGTCGACCGAGTTCAGAAACCATGTCCGCATGTTCTTCTTGAACTCACTGCCCCACGTCGGCCCCGCTTCTTCCGGCATGCTGGCCGTGCGCATCAGTGCCGGATTCGCAATGCGGAAATCGAAGCCGCCACCGCCGTGCAGTCCGAGCTTCGGATCGAGCTCGTAGTGTTCCTGCGAAATGCGCGTAACGACCGGGCCTTTGTGGGCATGAATCTCGTGCTCGAACTCACCGCTTGCGAGACCGCCACCGTTGAACATGAAGTGCTTGCCGACCATGCCGCTCGAATTCGCCAGGCCGTCAGGAAAGCGATTCGACTTTGACATCAGCAACAGCCGCGGAGTCTCGGCGCCGTTCGCGCACAGCACGACCGCCTTCGCCTTCTGAAAGACTTCCTTTCTGTCCTTGTCGAAGTACGTCACCCCGGTCGCGCGTCCGGAATTGTCGGTCTCGATCTTCCGCACATAACTTTGCGTGCGCAATTCGCAGCGTCCTGACGCCAGCGCTTCGGGCACCATCGTAAAGTTGGCCCCCGACTTGGCACCCCACTCGCACGGAAAGGCAAGACAGAAGCCGCAGTTGTGGCACGGCTGACGTCCCTTGTACGGCTGCGAGAGAATCGCCATCGGCGCCGCTTTCGAAGCCCATCCAAGTTTCTTCGCGCCAACTTCCAGCAGCACACCGGGACCGGTGGCGTTCAGTGGTGGCAGTGGAAACGGTTTCGAGCGCTTTGGCTCGCGCGGATCGCTGCCCACTTCACCTGACACTCCGACCGCATATTCAACGGCCGTGTAATACGGCTCGAGTTCGTCGTACGTGATCGGCCAATCGGCAAGCGCGGCACCCGCGACGTCGCCGTGTGTCGAGTGCTCACGAAAGTCGATCGGCCGGAATCGCCAGAAGTTGCCGGTGAAATGCAGCGTCGTGCCGCCGACTGCGCGCGCGTAGCGGACGAAATGGCGCACCTCCGTCTTGTCTTCCACCTTGGCGCGGAACGTCTGCGGCGACAGGGCGGGGTCGTTCGTCCAGCGCGGCCATCGGAACGCACCCAGTTCGTCGTGCTCCATGTCCGCGGGCTCGACCTTGCGGCCCTGCTCGAGAATCAGCACGTCGAACCCTTTCGCCGTCAGCTCACGTGCCGCCGATGCGCCGGCGACGCCGGAGCCGACGATCACGAAATCAACCGCGGTGTCGGTGCTGAACGTCTTGCCGTTTGCTGCGGGTTGTTGCGCCGGCGCGCGCATCAGATCTCGCCTTTGCGGGCGAAGTCTGCGATGTGATCTGCGGCACGAAATGCCAGCGCCTGAATCGTCATCGTTGGCTGCCCGCGACCGCTCGTCACGAAGCTGCTTCCGTCCACGATGAAGAGATTCTTCACCTCGTGCGCACGATGATACTTGTCGACCACCGAGGTCTTCGGATCGTTGCCCATGCGGGCGGTGCCAAGCAGGTGAACGGCGCTACCCGGCGTATCGTGGAGGTCGCCGCTATGGACCTTCTTTGCGCCGGCAGCTGTCAGCAGCTGGCGGCCAAGATCCTGGAAGTGCTTGAAGAGGCGCATGTCATGCTCATGTTCCTTGAAGGTGACGCGAATTGCAGGCACACCCCACGCATCCTTGAGTTCAGGATCGATGGTGACGGCGTTCGTCGCTACCGGCATCTGCGTGGTGTGGCCGAGACATTCGATTGAACGCGTGAACCACGGGTTCATGCGCTTCTTGAAGTCACTTCCCCACAGTGGACCGTCGTCGGGCATGCCGAGTGTCCACATGAGCGCCGGAACCGACATGCGGAAGTCGAAGCCGCCGCCGCCGATGAGATTCAGCTTCGGGTCGAGCTCGTACGGCTCCTGCGTGATGCGCGTGACCACCGGGCCCTTGTGGGCGTTGACCTCGTGCTCGAACTCCGCCGTCGATGACACGTTGCCGTTGCACATCAGATGCTTGCCGAGCATACCGCTCGAGTTTGCGAGACCGTCGGGAAAACGATTCGACTTCGAGTTGAAGAGCAGGCGCGGCGTTTCGGCGCCATTGGCGCACAACACGACTGCCTTCGCCTTCTGCCGGATCTCTTTCTTGTCCTTGTCGAAGTAGACGACAGCCGTCACACGTCCGGCATCGTCCGTCTCGAGCTTGCGCACAAAGCTGTTCGGGCGAAGTTCGCACTTGCCGCTGGCGACCGCCTCCGGCACCATCGTCCAGTTCGCACCCGACTTGGCGCCCCATTCGCACGGGAATGCGAGGCAGAAGCCGCAGTTGTGGCACGGCTGACGGCCCTTGTATTCGCGTGAGAGAATCGCCATCGACGCCGCCTTTGAACTCCACCCCAGTTTTTTCGCGCCGGCTTCGAGCAGCACGCCAGGGCCGGTGGCGTTCAGTGGTGGCAATGGAAACGGTTTCGAGCGAAACGGTTCGCGCGGATCAGTGCCCGGATCACCGGAGACCCCAACCGCGTATTCAACGGCCGTGTAGTAGGGCTCCAGCTCTTCGTATGTGATCGGCCAGTCGGCGAGAGCAGCGCCGGGCACAGCGCCGCGTGCCGTTTTCTCGTGAAAGTCGATCGGGCGGAAACGCCAGAAGTTGCCGGTGAAATGCAGTGTCGTGCCACCAACGACGCGGGCATACTGCGCGAAATTCTTGCGCTCGGGTTTGTCCGTCTCGGTCTTGCGATACGTCTGCGGCGAGAGAGACGGATCATTGGTCCAGCGCGGCCACTTGAATGCACCGAGTTCATCGTGCTCCATATCCTCAGGCGCGACTTTGCGACCCTGTTCGAGCAACACGACAGCGAAACCGTTGCGCGTCAGCTCGCGCGCGACTGAACCGCCGGCGATCCCCGATCCGATGACGACGAAATCAACCGGTGTATCGCTGGCGTACGTCGGTTGTGCCGGTTCAGGCTGTGCTTTCGGCAGCTGCATCAGAGCACCTTGCCGAGCAACGCCATCTGGTTTTCAGGACGATCGTACCAGCCGAACGGCGCCTTGTACTCCATCGCAACTTCCTGACCGATGAACTTCCAGCCGATGTAGTCCTTGTTGCCGCCGTACTTGGGCAGCGACAGAAAGCCGGCCAGCGTCGCGAATCGAATGGCGCCGAAGAATGGCGTCTTCTCGATGTTGCGCAGCATGGCGTCCTGCTGCTCAGGCGTGAGCGATGCGAACGTCGCGGCGCTGCCGTGCTTCTTTGCCACCGCCTCGCCGAGTGATTTCAAACCGTCGGCAAAGAGCGGTGCCTGCTCCCTGGCGTATCCCGTCAGCGACTGGTCGACGAAATACACGACGCCAGCTTCGCGAGCGCCCGGCGTTCCGTCAGACGGCAGGATGCGCGATGTGATCGCGTCCACCGTCGCGGCCTGCGCGGGCGAGAAGTGCACCAGCTTTGTGGAGTCACCGCCCCAACTCGACTCCCGGGTACAGCCGGCGCCGGCAACCAGCCAGACGGCGCTCAGCGCGGCAACGCCGGCCACAAACTCCCGACGCGACACGCTGGCGTCGGCCTGCTCCTGATCGTCCATGTCCATCCCCGCGATGAAGGGAGCACACCACGCGCGCACGGTTGTTTTTCAACGTAAGGCAATCTGCACGGGGGCGCGGCGCGAGACCATCTTTCGGCAGCTGTCCGCCATACCCGCCATACCCGCCAACACGCTCGCGCTTCGCCTGATCACGCGCGCCGATGCAGGTGTTGTGGCATCACTTCACGCGGTGAGCTGGCGGACCGCGTAGCGCGGCATTCTCTCCGACGAGTATCTCGCGGGAGACAGTCTGCCGCTGTCGCGCCGGGGTACAATTCTGCGTCCGTCGCGCCACAGACACTTTCTTCCTGTGTA
>JANMWU010000073.1:0-3630 GCA_031380785.1 Gemmatimonadaceae bacterium | reverse complement strand
TATGATTGCGCTCCAAGTGCCGGATTGCCCTTGATCTGGCGGAAGTCAGCCGGGCTGGTGAGCAGCTTGATGCCGAGCGCCTTCGACTCGACGACGGCCTGAGTTGCCAGATCAGTCAGGGCATTCCAACGCCCGAGATTGGTCGCCTTTCCTGCTTGTGGCGGCTTGGAGGTGAGATAGATCGCGGCGCGCTTCATGATCTTGTCGAGCAGCTTTATGGCGCCAGGCTTGGCAGCGTCTGCAATCGGGCGCGGCAGCGCATTGAACTGACCGATTTCGCCCCAAAGCTGCGCAAGCACAGGGTTGGAGCTGGTGTCGATGCTGCCAGCCAGAAGTCTGGTGTCGATAGCCATCGGTCGCCTGAGTGAGAGGAATCTTCGGCTGCGTCGCTGCCAGAACATACCGGTGGCGCTGAGGTCGTCAACGCGCACCGTCCGCCGGCCCCATCCTTCCCAGATTCGCTTGCCGCACCCATCCGCGGTGACGACCTTTCCCGGCTCATGCGCCCGCTCATCGCCGCCTTGGCCGTCCTGACCCTCGTCCATGGCGCGCTGCTCTTCGTCCGGCCCGCCAACGCCCCAACGCTCGAGGCTGCCGGGACCGGCCCGTCAATCGGTGTTGTCTTCGACATGGGCGGACGCGGCGACAAGTCGTTCAACGACGGCGCCTTCATCGGCGCTGACAGCGCGTCGAAGCACCTCGATGCCCGGGTCCAGTTCATCGAGCCCGGCGACGGCTCCGATCGCGAGGCGGGACTGCGGCTGCTGGCGTCCGAACACCGCGCACTGGTCCTCGGCGTCGGATTCATCTTCAGCGACGATCTCACGTCGCTGGCGAAGGAATATCCCGACGTGAATTTCGCCGGCGTCGATTTCGCACTCGCGACCGACGCGAAGGGCAATGTCATTCTGCCGCCACCCAACGTCGCCGCGCTCAAGTTTCGCGAAGAGGAAGGCGCGTTCCTCGTTGGCGCGATGGCCGCGCTTGTGGGCGGATCAAAGAAAGTCGGATTTCTCGGTGGCATGGACATCCCGCTCATTCACAAGTTTGAAGCGGGATACAAGGCCGGCGTGAAGCATGTCTGCCCCGATTGCACCGTTATTGCGCAGTACGCCGGCGTCACGCCTGAAGCGTTTCGCAATCCGAGCAAAGGCAAGGAACTCGCGCTCAGTCAATACCAGCAAGGCGTGAACGTCATCTTCCACGCCAGCGGGTCGACGGGGCTCGGCATGTTCGAAGCCGCACGCGCTATGGGCAAGGGACACTACGGCATCGGTGTCGACGCCGATCAGTATGCCGAGGCGCCGGGATTCGTGCTGACTTCGATGGTGAAAGGCGTCAGCGCATCGGTTTACGACACGATCCGTCGCGTGAAAGACGGCACGTTCAAGGGTGGCATTTATTCATACGGCCTGAAGGAAAAAGGCGTCGGCTACATCTATGATGAACACAACAAGGCGTTGATTCCTGACAGCGTGCGAACGCGATTGCTGCAGCTGGAACAGGATATCGTCGATGGAAAGATCAAAGTGCCGAGCACGCGTTTGTGAGCGAAGGCACGTCTGGTCAGATGGCAGTGCGCATGTCGCACATGCAGAAATACTTCGGCCCTGTCCATGCCAATCGCGACGCATCGCTCGACGTGAGCGTTGGTGAAATCCACGCGGTGGTCGGCGAGAACGGCGCTGGTAAGAGCACGTTGTTGCGCGTATTGAGCGGCATGTACGCGCCGGACGGCGGCACGGTGGAAGTGTTCGGACGCGATGTGACAGGATGGAGCACGGCGGATGCAATCGCAGCGGGCGTGGGCATGGTGCACCAGCACTTCATGCTCGTGCCAACGCTGACCGTGGCGGAGAACGTGGTGCTGGGTCGTGAGCCGATGCGTGGCATCACATACGATCGTGAATCTGCCGAGTCAGCGCTGGGGAAACTGAGTCGCGACACCGGACTGGCGTGCGTGCCGTCACGACTCGTCTCGGAATTGAGCGTGGGTGAGGCGCAGCGGGTCGAAATTCTGAAGACGCTTTATCGCGGTGCGAGGCTGTTGATTCTCGACGAACCGACGGCGGTGTTGTCGCCTCCGGAAGTTCAGGAGTTGTGGAAGGTGTTGCGCACGGTGCGCGATAATGGCGCGACGATCGTGCTGGTGACGCACAAGCTCGATGAGCTGATGGACGTGACGGATCGCATCACGGTGATGCGGCAGGGGAAGACGGTGACGGTGATGCGGACGCGGGAGACAAATCCGGCGGCGATTGCGACAGCGATGGTGGGGCGAGAGGTGCGGCTGGATGCGAGCGGAACGCCGACGGGTGCAGACGCAGAGGCGCTTGGCGCGGGCTCCGTGATGGCGGGCCTAGGGGGCCCCCCCATGGCGGGCCTAGGGGGCCCCCCCGATGAAATGATTGTCTCCAGTGCCCGCGACCGCATAACCCAATCCCTCCCGGCCGCCATCATTTCCACACCGGCCCCCGCCCCCGCCTACACCGACGCCCCCCGACTCCGCCTCACCTCCGTCACCATCGCCGGCGCCCGATCCCGCACCGCCGTCGACTCCCTCTCCCTCTCCATCGCCCCCGGCGAAATCCTCGGTATCGCCGGCGTCGAAGGCAACGGCCAGACGGAACTCATCGAAGCCATCGCCGGTCTCCGACCCGTCACCAGCGGCACGATTTTTGTCGACGGCACCGATGTCACGAAATACTCCATCGGCAAGCGACTCGCGCACGGCATCACGCACATCCCCGAAGACCGGCACGCCCGCGGCCTCGTGCTCGACTACTCCGTCGCCGACAACCTTATACTCGGCCGGCAGAAACAGTTCTCCAGCAGCGGCAGCATCAACCGTGCGCGCACACTGGCCTTCGCCGAAGCTCGCATCAAGGCATTTGACATCCGACCCACCGATCCCACGGTGCCGGCACGTGCACTGAGCGGCGGCAATCAGCAGAAGATCGTTGTCGCACGCGAAATGCCGCCCGACTTCCGCGTGTTGCTCGCTGCACAACCCACGCGCGGTGTCGACGTCGGTGCCATCGAGTTCATTCACGACCAGCTGCGTGCCGCACGTCGCGCCGGCAAGGCAATCCTGCTCGTGAGCGCTGAACTGCACGAGATTCTCGCACTCAGCGACCGCGTCGCCGTGATGTTCCGCGGAAGGATTGTCACCGAGATGCCACGCGCGGCCGCCAGCGAAGAAGTGCTTGGTCCATGGATGACTGGAGCACAGGGATGAACGCCGCCACCACATCGGCGTTTGAAGAAGGTGTACTTCCCACGCTCACGGCGCTGCTCGTTGCGCTCGTCGCCGGTGATCTGCTGATTCTGTCATACGGCCAGAATCCGGGCGAAGTCTGGCGACTGATGCTCACCGGCACCTGGGGCAACGCGTACGGCATCGGTCAGGTGCTCTACAAGGCCACGACGCTTGTGTTCACCGGTCTCAGTGTCGCAATCGGATTGCGCGCCGGCCTGTTCAACATCGGCGCCGAGAGTCAGCTCGCCGCCGGTGGCTTCTGCGCCGGCGCACTCGGACTGCTGTTGCCTGCCGGCTTGTCGCCGTGGCTCGCGATTCCGGTTTGCCTGATTGCCGCGATGATCGGTGGCGCGCTGGTCGGATTCGTTCCC
>JANMWU010000032.1:0-1747 GCA_031380785.1 Gemmatimonadaceae bacterium | reverse complement strand
CTCGGGCGAAGTGGCCGAAGATCTCACGATCACGGCATTGATCCAGACGGAGATCGGGAAGAACGGCACCGCATCCACGCTGCTCCGGGGCGCGCTGGCACGCTTCGCGAAGCTGCCTTTGGCGCCGCAGGCGAAACTGATCGCCGCGCAGATGGCGATGGCTGAGCGTCTGATTCAGGATCTCGGCCAGCCCGATTCAGGCATCGCACTGCTGCGCGGAGCGCTGGTTCGGGAGCACGCAAGCGCAGCACCGCGGGCACAGCTCGCCGCATCGGGTGAGACCTCACTCGGCGTCGGACTGAACCTCAACGGCGACATCGCTGGCAGTGACTCGGCCTTCGCGCGTTCGGTTGCCGTCCTGCAAAGCGATTCCGAGCGCTCCGCCGAGCAGCTTGCGACGGTGCTGGTGAACTGGGGCACGATATTCGCGAACCGCGGCGATCTTCCCAGGGCGGTCGCGCTGTCGCGACGGGCGCTCGCGATCATGGAGCAAACCAACGGCAACACGCACATGGACGCGGCGGTGCTGCAATCGCGCCTTGCGCAGGACCTGATGCAGCTGAATCAGGTTTCTGAGGCGCGCGCTCAACGACTCGTCATTGAAGACGCTCGAGTCCTTTAATCCACCGAGCCCCGGCGAGATCGGCTACGCGCTGCGGGTTCGGTCGCGACTTGAGCTCGCGGCCGGTGACGTTGCGGCCAGCGAGCGGACGGTCGCGCGCGCCCGGCTCATGCTGCCGCAGCTCGAGGCTGATCGCACGGAACTCGAGTTCGATCTGCTGCTGGTGGACGCACGCATTGCCGATGCACGCAAGGACCGCGTGAGTATGCGCGCCGTTCTCCAGCACGCCACAGAATTCGCGCGCAAGGAATTCGGGCCCACCAATCCGCGCACGCAGATTGCGGAGAAGCGGCTCGCCGCGCTCGACTCGACGCTTGCCGCGCAGCGCGCTCCGGTTGTCGCGCGCCCTCATTGACGATCACTCTCCGTTTTCTGATGAATCGTACCCTTGAAGTTCCGCTCGATTCGATCGACGCCGCCGTGCTGGCTGCGCCGTTTGCCGACCGCCTCGAACTCTGTGAGGACCTGTCCAGTGAGGGGTGGACGCCGACCATCACGCTGATTCGCGAGGTTCGCGCGCGCATTGACACGTCGCGCACCAGCATCGTAAGCATGATCCGGCCGCGCAGTGCCAACAACAGCGCCGCACTGGACGTGGCCGCGTTCACAACCACGCCGCAGATTCTTGAAGATTCATTGCTCGAAATCGAAGCCAGCGCCAAAGCGGGTGCTGATGCGGTCGCGATCGGTTTGCTCACGCCCGACGGATTCGTGGATATGGATGCGTGCGCGCGGATGCGCGATGTGGCCCGTGATCACGGCCTGACCGTGGCGTTCCTCCGGACGTTTGATCTGCTCACTGACCGGCAGCGCGGTATGGACGACATCACGGCACTCGGCATGACGCGCGTGCTCACGGCGGGAGTGCTGGGCTGGGACGCTGCGGTGCTGGCGGTACCGCAGCGATTGAAAGTGCTTGCCGCCGATGCGCGGAACGGCGTCGCCGCAGCGAAGACTCATGCAGTGACGCCGGTCGAGATCGTGCCGGGCGGCGGCGTGCGCGCATCGAACGCCCGCGAGTTTTTGTGCATCTCGCCGCACCTGCACGCGTCGTGTCGTCGAGACGGAGTGATCAGCGGTGCGGAACTGCAGGCGATGCACGATGTACTGACTGCATCGGTCGAC
>JANMWU010000031.1:0-1620 GCA_031380785.1 Gemmatimonadaceae bacterium | reverse complement strand
AGGCGAAACTGATTGCCGCGCAGATGGCGATGGCTGAGCGCCTGATTCAGGACCTTGGCCAGCCCGATTCGGGCATTACGATGCTGCGCGGCGCGCTGATGCGCGAGCGCGCGAGCGCAGCGCCACGGGCGCAGATCGTTGCGTCGGGTGAGAGTTCGCTCGGTCTCGCGCTGAACATCAAAGCTGACATCGCCGGCAGTGACTCGGCTTACGCGCGTTCGGTTGCGGCCCTGCAAGCCGATTCGGTTCGCTCGGCCGAGCAGCTTGCGACGGTGCTGGTGAACTGGGGCACGATATTCGCGAACCGCGGCGATCTTCCCAGGGCGGTCGCGCTGTCGCGACGGGCGCTCGCGATCATGGAGCAGACCAACGGCAACACCCACATGGACGCAGCGGTGCTGCAATCGCGCCTCGCGCAGGACCTGATGCAGCTGAACCAGGTTTCTGAGGCGCGCGCGCTCAACGACTCGTCATTGAAGACGCTCGAGTCCTTTAATCCACCGAGCCCCGGCGAGATCGGCTACGCGCTGCGGGTTCGGTCGCGACTTGAGCTCGCCGCCGGTGACGTTGCGGCCAGCGAGCGGACGGTCGCGCGCGCCCGGCTCATGCTGCCGCAGCTCGAGGCTGATCGCACGGAACTCGAGTTCGATCTGCTGCTGGTGCACGCACGCATTGCCGATGCACGCAAGGACCGCGTGAGTATGCGCGCCGTTCTCCAGCACGCCACAGAATTCGCGCGCAAGGAATTCGGGCCACCAATCCGCGCACGCAGATTGCGGAGAAGCGGCTCGCCGCGCTCGACTCGACGCTTGCCGCGCAGCGCGCTCCGGTTGTCGCGCGCCCTCATTGACGATCACTCTCCGTTTTCTGATGAATCGTACTCTTGAAGTTCCGCTCGATTCGATCGACGCCGCCGTGCTGGCTGCGCCGTTTGCCGACCGCCTCGAACTCTGTGGTGATCTGTCCAGCGAAGGCTGGACGCCGACGACGGCATTGATCCGCGAAGTTCGCGCGAGAATCGACACGTCGCGCACGAGCATTGTGAGCATGATCCGGCCGCGGAGCGCGAACAACAGCGCCGCGCTGGATGTGGCGGCGTTCACAACCACGCCGAAGATCCTCGACGACGCGTTGTTCGAGATTGACGCCAGCGCAAAGGCCGGTGCTGACGCCGTTGCGATCGGCTTTCTGACGCGTGACGGATTCGTGGACATGGACGCCTGCGCGCGCATGCGGGATGTGGCGCGCGATCATGGACTGATCGTCGCGTTCCTGCGCACCTTCGATCTGCTCACGGATCGCAAACGTGGCATGGACGACATCACGGCGCTTGGCATGACGCGCGTGCTAACGGCGGGTGTGCTGGGATGGGACGCGGCGGTTCTTACGCTGGCGGAGCGCCTTGCCGTACTTGCCGACGATGCGCGGAACGCCGTCGCCGCAGCGAAGACTCATGCAGTGACGCCGGTCGAGATCGTACCGGGCGGCGGCGTGCGCGCATCGAACGCCCGCGAGTTTTTGTGCATCTCGCCGCACCTGCACGCGTCGTGTCGTCGAGACGGAGTGATCAGCGGTGCGGAACTGCAGGCGATGCACGATGTACTGACTGCATCGGTCGAC
>JANMWU010000024.1:0-1793 GCA_031380785.1 Gemmatimonadaceae bacterium | reverse complement strand
GGTGCGCCTCAACGCGCTGCTGGAGCAGACTGGCATCAAGACCGAACTCGTTTCGCCGCTGGATGATATCCGCGGCTCGCTCGAGCGTTTCGAGCCCGATGTGGTGGTGATCACCGGCGCCTTGCTCGACACCGGCAACGTACAGATCGTGCGCGAGGAACTGTGGGCCGGCGTGCCCGTCATAGGCCTCGCCGATGTCGATGAGCCGGGCGTGCGCGAACGTCTGCGCGGCGTTGGATATGCCGACATTCTGGTGAAGCCGGTGCGGGCCGAGGATGTCGCGCCGGTGGTGCGTCGTCAGCTGGAACGTCGTCGGCTCAGTCAGGAGACGGGACTGAGCGGCGACACCGAAGCGTTGCGTGAAGTTCTGGTAAAGATCGAACAGATCGCGCCGGTGACGAGCACGGTGCTGATCGAAGGCGAAAGCGGCACCGGCAAGGAGCTGGTGGCACGCGGCATTCATCGCCTTGGCCCCCGTCGCAACAAGCCATTTATCGCCGTCAATGTTGGTGCGCTGGCCGAGTCGCTGCTGGAGAGCGAGTTGTTCGGCCATGAAAAGGGGGCGTTCACTGGCGCGGCCGAGCGTCGTCTGGGACGCTTTGAGCTGGCCGATGGCGGCACGCTGTTTCTGGACGAAATCGGAGACATTCCGCCGTCGACGCAGGTGAAGCTGCTGCGCGTGCTCGAGGAGCGTGAAGTCACGCGGGTGGGAGGCGTGACCAGCATCGCGGTCAATGTGCGGGTGATCGCGGCCACCAATCGGCCGCTGCGTGAACTGGTGGAGGAAGGAAAATTCCGCTCGGATCTGTACTACCGGTTGAACGTGCTGAACATGTACCTGCCGCCGTTACGCGAACGGCAGGCTGACATTCCGGTGCTGGTAAGACGGTTCGTGGCGGAATTTTCGCGCCGCCATGACAAGGCGTTCCACGGTATCTCGGCCGATGCGATGGAGATGCTGGCGCGGTATTCGTGGCCGGGCAACGTGCGTGAGCTGCGCAATCTCATCGAGAGCATGGTCGTGCTCGCTCCGGGGCATGAGATCAGTGTGGCCGATATTCCGCCGCACATCCGGGACGGGCTCACGCGACTGTTGCCGGTGCGCATCCCGGTAATCGTGAACAATCGCAGCGGGAGCGATGGCGCACCGATCCTTGGCGCGGCCGAACTTGAATTCATTTTGCGCAATCTTGTCGAACTGAAAGTTCAGGTCGAAGACTTGCGTCGTCGTCTCGATCAGGCGCCAGCGATTGCAGCACCGGATACGTTGTTGTCCGGGCAGGGGGCGGTGGAGCCGAAAAGCGCGAGATTGCCGAATTCAGTCGAGGTTGTGCCAGGCATGACGATGGCGCAGATCGAGCGGGCGGTGATTGAAGCGACGCTGCGTGAAACGCGCGGCAATCGTCGGCGCGCGGCCGAACTGCTTGGAATCGGCGAGCGCACGTTGTACCGAAAGATTCGTGAGATCGAAGGCGGCGAAGCCTTCCAGGACGCACACTCTTGATTTATTCCATGGTGCGGACCAGCTTGCACGCCCTATAACGGCCGGGGCTGATTCGCAGCGCCAGCCGGAGCTTGTGTTCGCTCTTTTGCACTCCCACCCGCGAAAGAACGTGACCGTGTCTGTTTTCCAGTCTGCTTCCGGCGCTGGCGGTGGGTCGCCCCGTCCGCCGGCGATTCACATCGCGCGCGCCGAAGAACTGCTTGCCACACTGCCTGGCGTGGTCAGTGTGCGGATCGAGGCATCTGCCAGCGGCGAGGTCGAAGCGATCCACGTGCTGACATCGGTCGAG
>JANMWU010000570.1:0-3307 GCA_031380785.1 Gemmatimonadaceae bacterium | reverse complement strand
CATGCGCACCACCGATGCGCCGAGGCACGAATGCATGCCGATGCCCAGCGCCAGATGACCTGCCGCGCCGCGCGACAGATCGAGCCGCGAAGGATCCGCGAACTGCGCCGAATCGCGATTGGCCGCCGCGATCATCAGGATCACCCGCTCGCCTGAGCGAATGTGCGCTGCGCCAATGCGCGTGTCTGCGGCTGCGTGCCGGAATACAGCGCGCGACGTGCCGGTGAGACGGAGCAACTCGTCCACGGCGCGCGTCACGAGCCCCGGCGTTCTGCGCAGCTGATTCATCAGGTCAGCGGCATCAATCAGTGCCAGCCACACGCCCGCCAGAACGCACGGCAGTGTCTGCGACAGCGCGACGAACGACTGCACGGCGATGGCGGCGTCCGGGCCCGGCAAGGCGCGCGACAAGGTGGCGACGGCGTGGTGCGTGTGCGGCTGAGCGTCTGATGTGGTTGCGAATGCGGCGGCGCGGAAAATCTCGCGCGCCGGGGCGCTGAGCCGGGCGCACTCCGACACCGTTGCGCCCGACACTATCGCGGCGACCTCGGCCGAAAACGGCGCTGCAAATGCAGTGACAAGATCGACTGGCTCGTCCAGAGCGAGGGCCTGCGCGCGCCGTACCGCCGATCGCTCGACGGCCACCCGCCAGTCAGCCACCCGCTGCGGCGACAGTGCGCGGCCTGCCGACCCGCGGAAGGCCTCCTGCGCCTGCCACGACACGTCGACCGAAGCGGACAGAGAAAGCCTCGGATCGCGCAGCGCAGCGCTCACATCGGCGTACGTGCTCATGATCCATGCGCCAAGAGCCGGATCGAATCGCGCCGCAGCGGGCTCGTTCACGTGGCGCAGTTCATACCGCGAATCATATCGCGGCCCCCATTTCGGCCGCACCGACGCCGCCGGCAGGCTCTCGATCGCCCGCCCCCCTCAGCCTCAGCAACCTCAGCATCAGCCATCACGACCGAATTGCGAAAGCGAATTCCGACAGATATGTTCGGGATTCATTCCTGAGAACAATTCTCATGTAGTGCTCACACAAGGTTGGCATCGTGCGTCGCATCGCTCTGCTTCTTCTCGTTTCGGCCGGCATCCGTACCGCGCCGCTCACCGCGCAGGGCGTGCCGGTAGCCGGCACCGTCGCGGCGTCAACCGCCGGCATGCTCGCCGAGGTCGTGGTCGAACTGCGGGACCTCGGCCGATCCGCTTCGGTCGCGAGCGACGGCACCTTTCACTTCGAGAACGTCGCCGTGGGACCACATCGGCTACGCATTCACGGTCCGCTGGTCTCGACGCTGGAGCGCACGATCACGGCCGCCGCCGACGCCCCCGTCCTGCGCTTCATTCTCGAGCCGGGCACGAATCGCCTGCGCGATGTGGTCGTCGTGGCAGCGGCGCCGGTGGGGCCGATCGGGCAGCTGCCGGATGTTCGCGGCACCACGATCTACAGCGGCCAGAAGACCGAAGTGCTGTTGCTCGACAGCCTCACGGGCAATCGTGTGCAGAACGTGACGCGCGAACTGCTGGCGCGCGTGCCGGGCGTGAACATCTCGGAAACCGAGAACGTCGGCTTTCCGTCAAACGGCATCGGATTCCGCGGACTGAATCCAGTGCAATCGGTGGAAGTGAATGTGCGACAGAGCGGCACCAGCATCGCCGCTGATCTCTACGGGTATCCGGAGGTGTACTACACGCCGCCAATGCAGGCGGTGGACCGCATCGAGATCATTCGCGGCAGCGCATCGCTGCAATTCGGACCGCAGTTCGGCGGTGTGGTGAACTACGTAATCCGCGACGGACAGCCGAGTACGCGCGCATCGTGGCAGGTCGAACAGACCGCCGCGAGCTATGGCGCGCTGACGACATTCGCCGGTGTCACCGGCGGTACGACTCGCCTGACGTACAGCGCATACGCGCAGGGGCGCCGCCAGGATGGCTGGCGCCAGAATTCACAGATGGCGCAGGGGCTGGGCACGTTCCGGCTCGGCTGGCAGGCGACACCGGCACTCGCCATCAGGACCGAGTGGACGATGTTCCGGAACCGTCTGCAGATGCCGGGGGGTCTGGACGCGGCGCAGTTCAACGCCGATGCGCAGAGCAGCGGACGGGCACGCAACTGGCTCGAGAGCCCATGGAATCTTGGCTCCGTGACGCTGGACTGGCGGCTGTCACCGTCGGTGCGGCTGACGAATCAGACGTCGGGCACGCATGCCGCGCGATCGCTGGTGTGGTTTGCCGATGCGCCACCGGGGGTGGCGGATGCGAAGGACGACGCCGGCCAGTTCAGCGCGCGTGAAGTCGAGGCGGAACAGTTCCGGAATGTGACTAATGAAACGCGGTTGCTCAGCACATTCATGATGCGCGGCCGTCCGCAGACCCTCGCAATCGGAACGCGACTGTTCACAGGCGCACTGCGCCGCCTCGAAGGTGGCGTGGGGTCGAACGGGTCGGACTTCGACCTGCGCACGGTGAACAATCACTACGACAAAGACTTCACCTTCCGCACCAGCAACGCGGCGCTGTTTGCCGAGCAGCTGTTCCGGATCACCGACCGCTGGAGTGCGACACCTGGCGCTCGGGTGGAGTGGCTGCGATCGAGCGGTGACGCGGTCATCTCTGACAGTGCCAGCACGCTGCCGGCGATCACGCGCCGCTTCGCACTGCTTGGCATCACGACGCAATACCAACTGACGCGGGACATCAACCTTTACGGCAACATCGGCCAAGCCTACCGTCCGATTGAATACTCGTTTCTGGTGCCGTTTGGCGCGGTGAGCCGAGTGAGCAGCACACTGAAAGATCCCAAAGGCGTGACGTCGGACCTTGGGCTCCGCGGTACCGTGAGCGGCGTGGTGACGTTCGACCTGAGCGGGTTCTGGATGACGTACAACAATCGTATCGGGCTGCTCTCCGGCGTCGATCCGAATGGCGCCGCGTATACGGAACGGGCGAACGTGGCCAACAGTCTGCACCGCGGCATCGAGACGTACATCGATGTACGTCCCGGTCGATTGCTGGCGTTGCCGAAAGCGTGGGGCGCCTTCGATCTGTACAACTCGTTTTCGTACGTGGACGCCACGTATGGGACTGGCGCGTTCGCCGGCAACCGCGTGGAGTACGCGCCGAAGTTTCTCAATCGGTTCGGCGTGATCTGGTCGAAGCAGCGCTTCTCGACGACGGTCCAGAGCACAACTGTCTCCGATCAATTCGGCGATGCGAACAATACGCGCGTCAGTCTGAATCCTGTCGTCGGACTGGTGCCGGCGTATCAGGTGATTGACTGGTCGGCGAAAATCAACATCGCGCG
>JANMWU010000567.1:0-4290 GCA_031380785.1 Gemmatimonadaceae bacterium | reverse complement strand
GCCACGAACCTGCAGGGTGCCGACAACTCGTTCCGCTTTGCGAAGGATGAGAATCTTGGCACGTTCTATGGACGTCGCTGGGTGCGCGAATGCGGGCAGCTGCCGACCGGGTTTCGCGAGCAGTGCGGCGCGTTCAACTCCGGCTCGATCTTTCAGCCCAACCGTGATGGCTTCATCACCTACACCGGCGGATTCTCGCAGGACAGCGCCTACACGAACAACTACTATCAGGCGCAGCTCGCGGCCGGTCCGTGGGGCCAGCGTCTGAACTACGGCATGCTGATCCAGCTGCGCGATTCGGTGACAGGAAATTTGACGCCGCAGAAGCTTGGCAGCGCACTGCCGCAGTACCGCTGGAACTTCAGCAACACGATCAGCTACAAGCGCCTCAACGTGTATACGCTGTTCGATGCAACGGTGGGGCAGAAGGTGTACAACGAAGGGCTGCACTGGTCGCTTGGCGACTTCGCCACGCGCCAGCAGGATCAGTCCAACGAGACCGTCACAACGGTGCGTCCGATCGGTTACTGGTGGCGCGGTGGCCCGCCGATCAACGGCGCAGGCATTGGCGGCTTCTACGACCTGCTCAGCGCGAGCGAGTATTCGACTGAGGATGCCACGTACGGTCGCCTCCGCGAAGTCTCGGTGAGCTTTCGCGTTGGAAAGGTCGGCGGCGTGGGCAACTGGACCGTCGGCGTTGTCGGTCGCAACCTGCTCACCGTCACACGCTATCGCGGCTTCGATCCTGAGACTGGTCTGACCGGTGGGCAGCTTGGCTCGGCCGTGCTGAACGGCGTGGACCGCTTCGGCTTCCCGAATCTTCGCACTTACACCTTCTCGCTCGGCTCGAGCTTCTGAGCCGGACCGGCAAGGGCGCGACGCCGAACGGCGGCGCGCCTGATCCGGGCCTCACAAAACGAGACCTATTCATGAAGATCAGACTCTCCCGACTGGCAGCCGTGTTTGGCGCCGCCAGCCTGGCAGCCTGCGGCGATCCGCTCAGTGTGACCAACAAGAACGTTGTTGACGTCACCGCGGCGCAGCAGACGGCCCAGGGTATCGAACAGATCGTCGGAAAATCGTTCCAGGCGATTTTTGTCGGCGAGTACAACAACGGCGACAACATCTGGATGCAGTCCATCAACATGGCGCACGAGAGCAGCTCATCGCTCGGCAACTTTGCCATGGGCCTGCGCAATGGCGTGCCGCGCGTGGCACTCGACAATTCGCGTGCGAACTCCGCTGCCGCCGGTAATAACGCCGACTTCTCGGTACTCACGCGACTTGCCCGACAGGATGTGAATGCGCTGCGCTCGCTGGACAACATCCCGAGCGCGTCAGCACCAACCGCGGGCCGTTCACGCGCGTTCGGCTACTTCGTGCTTGGCTATGCGATGGGCAACCTCGCTGCCATTTACGATTCGTCGGCAATTCTGACGCCGTCGCGGACACCGGCGGACTCACTGTTCGGCTATGCCACCGTGAACACACAGGCGCTGGCCATGCTCGATTCGGCCATCGCGATTGCACGTGGCCCTGGTGGTGCGGCGCCGAATTTCCCGATTCCAGGCGAATTTCTGACCGGCGCCTCGCTCGACACCACGCAGTTCATTCGCATGGTGCGGTCGTTCAAGGCGAAGTTCCGCGCCGGTGTGGCTCGCACGCCGGCTGATCGCGCGCTGGTGGACTGGGAAGCGGTGCGCGCAGACGCGACCGCCGGCATCGTCAACAACATCACCATCGCACTCGATCCATCGGTGGGCTGGTCGATGAACAACACGCTGGTGCAGCTGAACGTGTTCCTCGGCTGGCATCAGATGCCGTATTTCATGATCGGCATGGCAGATACCACCGGCGCATACAGTACCTACCTGTCGGCTCCGATTATCGGCACGCCGCCGCGCAACGGCAACTCGTTCCTCGTGCGCACGCCTGACAAGCGCTTCCCGGCGGGTGAGACGCGAGCGGCACAACAGGCCTTCCAGAGCGACGTGGCACCGGCTCCCGGTGTGTACTTCCGCAATCGTCCGTCGGGTCAGGACACGCCAAATGCTGCCGATCCGTGGTCGAACTCGCAGTACGACAATTTCCGGTTCCGGCCCATTCGCGACAACGCCGGCATTGGCACATGGATTCTGTTTGCAGCCACTGAAGTGCGCATGCTGCAAGCCGAGGCGCTGCTGCGACTGAATCGGACAGCCGAAGCGGTTCCGCTGATCAACACCACGCGCGTGGCGAATGGACTGGCGGCGATTCCGACCAGCGCGTTGTCGACCGATGCAGTGCCCGGCGGGAATGCCTGCGTTCCGCGAGTGCCGCAGCCGAACGTGTTCACCACGTCGGTGTGTGGCTCGGTGTTCGAAGCCATGAAGTGGGAGAAGCGCATGGAAACAGCGCTCACTGGTTACAACCAGTGGTACCTCGACGCGCGCGGCTGGGGCGACCTGCCGCTAGGTACCGGATTGTCGTGGCCCGTGCCATATCAGGAGCTCGATTCGCGGTCGAAGCCGTTGTACAACGGCATCGCCGTGGCTGGCGCGAGCACCTATGGTCTCGGCCGTGGCACTGGTTTCTGAGTGACTGCCACATCGATGTGCCTGCGTACGGTCGTGTCGGTGCTGGCGGCGTCTTCGCTGTCAGGCTGCTACGAGTACGTGCCGATGCAGCCCGCCTCCGCGCCGAATCCGCGTGTGGAAGTGCTGGTGACTGATCGCGGGCGCGTCGAACTGGCGCCGCAGCTGGGCCAGGGCGTGCTGTCGTTCGAAGGAATTCTCGAAACGCATAAGGATTCTTCGTACGTGCTGCGCGTGGCAGAGGTGACATATGTCAATCACCAGACGAACGTCTGGGGTGGAGAATCGATCACGGTGAGTGATGGCGCGGTCCGGGATATCAGGGTCCGTCGTCTGTCGCGGGGTCGTACCTTCGCCGTTGCGCTGGGTTCACTCGGTGCTGCTCTGGCCTTCGTGATCACGCGAAGTGTGCTTGGCGGTGGTTCGTCTGATGGAACTCCCGGCGGCAACGGCCCTCCCAACGGCCAGTGATCGGTTTCGACCCTTCCTCAATCATCCGATTTCCTTCTTCTCTGATTCTCCCATGACCTTCCGTCTTCCCCCCGCGTTGCGCATCGCGGCCGCCCTGGTGGCGACCGGTGTGATCGCCGCGTGCAGCAAGGACACTGGTCCGACTGTGAACACGCTCGGGCCGCGCGCACGCGTGCGCGTGATCAACGCAATTCCCGATACGATCGCGATGGACTACCGCTTCGTCGACAGCGTCGAAGCACCGATCGAACTCGGTCTGGTATTCCGCGGCGCATCGGGCTACCAGCCGTTCAAGGCCGGTTCGCGACGGCTGCGTGCGTTTGCCGCCAGCCAGAATCCGGCGATCGTATTCGGCGCTCCGATCATCGATCAGGTCGTGACCCTGAAGGCTGACACGTACTACACGCTGATCCACGTCGGTCTCGCCAACTCGACTGGTGGCACAGGGGACAGCGTCATCGTGCTGGTCGACTCGATCCCAACCCTTGCGTCGCTGGGGACTGGCATCGCGGTGCGCGGTGTGCACGCGATCCCGGGTGTTGGCAGCGTGGACGTGTTCACGACGCGCACGGTGGCAGCGGCGTTGCCCGCCACGCCAGCGTTTGCCGGTCTGACATATGGCAAAACCACGCCGTACATCAAGTTTGCGGTTCAGGACTCGGTGGCAGCGCGCATCTCCGTCACCGGCGCGGCGCCGGCCGTGGTGCTGGCTGCGCTGGCGATGTTCGGTCAGGCCGGCACGACGCAGCTGAATCCGATCGGCGGTTCACGCGTTGCCGGCACATCGTTGTCGGCGGTCGCATTTCCACCGGGCCTGGGCGCGCGTGCGACGGCGGCGCCTGCTGCGTCGGTGGTCTGGTATGTGGATGGCGATCCGCCAGAGACGGTGCCGAGGCTGCGTCCGTAGGACCGCTCCTGCACGGAGTCGTTCATAGGGTCAGAGTCCTTGATCGTTCATAGGGTCAGAGTCCCGGATCGATCCGGGACGCTGGCCCGATGTAATTTTGGTTCGTGACGACTTTCGCTGAGGAAGTACGGCGATGCGCAGGTAAGTTCAGTCGTTCGCCTTGAATGCGATCGTGAGTCTCACGCGCTGTGCGACGGCTTGCTCATCGCGCCTGGCGGGTTCGAACGTGAACAGCGCGAGCCCATCGAGCGCCGCCTCGCCGAACGCTTTGTGCGTCGCCGAGAGAACCCGCGCGCGCCGCGGATCGGGTCGGCCGTCGCTCGCCACTACCACCTCGAG
>JANMWU010000916.1:0-10859 GCA_031380785.1 Gemmatimonadaceae bacterium | reverse complement strand
TCAGCCACCGCCTGCGTCGCCACGAAAAGTTCGAGCGCGGCGGTATTGCCGCTCTCCATGAGCTTTGCGGGATCAGTCATGGCGCGCAACGCCTTCGCGCTGCGCATCAGTGATGAGTGCGGTGACACACCAGAGGCAATGGCGTTGATGGCGATGGCGTCGGCCGCACACGCCAGGGTTGGACGCGCGGCATCGTTTGTGAGAAGCGACCAACGGTGCAGCGCGTGCGCAAGCACGAGCCACCCGTCATCGCTGCTGCCAATCGGCACCGATCTCCCCATGCGTTCGAGATCCGACGCATACGCTTCGGATGGACTCGACGACGGGAATACGACTGACCTGGATGTCTCGTGGGGCATCACGGTACCGAAATACGGTGAACCAACTCGTCACCGACCCCATCGTCGATGACAGATAGCATACGCGGGTGCACGAGCGCCCGCGTGCTGCCTCGTATTTACTGCAATACCGATGCGAGGGAAGGCAAACGCCCGCTCCGACCGCGCCGCGGTTATCTTTTGTCCATTAGAATCGTATTCCTGGGGTGCAAAGCACAAGCCACCCTCGAAGCCCCCTCAGCGTTCAGATGGCCCATATTATCTTCGGCGACCAGACGCGACCGCTCGGCTTGGGCGTCCTGTCCATCGGAAGCGGCGTCGAAGCGACCTGGCGCCTCCGC
Source organism: Gemmatimonadaceae bacterium (assembly GCA_031380785.1). GTDB lineage: Bacteria > Gemmatimonadota > Gemmatimonadetes > Gemmatimonadales > Gemmatimonadaceae > JACMLX01. The sequence goes on along the minus strand of JANMWU010000916.1, from coordinate 10,180 downwards.
GAACCTGATCTGCTGCGCCTGCATGCCCTCGTGATGAGCGATGGCAGTTTGGGCGGACCGACCATCAGTCGCGCCAGCTCCGAGGCAGAAATCACCGTCAATGGCGCACTGCTCACCGGCGAGCCCCATCGGCTGCAGCCGGGGGACGTGATCGTAATGGGCGCCCACGAGTTCCGGTTCGAGTCTGAGGCGCCGCCCGCCGTTGCAGGTACCGGCAGCGGCTGGCTTCGTGATGCACGGCGCGACCGGGTCTATGCCCTGGGCCAGGAAGCGACCACGATTGGCCGGGAAGCGGGCAGCACGGTGCTGTTGCAGGAACCGGAAGTCTCCAAAATCCATGCCCGACTGGAGCGCGACGGCGATGAGGTCCGCCTCCACCCGGAGCTCGGTGCGCTGATGCTCCTGAACGGCACCAAGGTTGAGAAAGTCACCCGACTTTCCGACGGCGATGCGATCGGCATTGGCCGAACCGTGCTGTGGTTCACCGTCGATCCACCGGTACGGCGCGCGCTGGAAACCGCGCACGCCATGCGCACCGATCGCTACACGCGCCGCGTGCCGACCGGCAAGCTTGGCGTTGTGGAACGTCGCGAGGAACGCGAAGTCCGCCAGCGACGCACCTGGCAGCGCGCCATCACGGGATTCGCCGTGGTCCTGCTGGTTGGCATCGCCGGCGTGCTCGCGTGGCGGTACGGAATGTTTGCCGCGCTGCTGCACATTCTCGACTGAATGCGACCGGTACGTCTGGCCGGAGTCTGCGCCGCGGCGGTGCTTGTGCTCTCCGGCTGCAGCAAGGTCGAGCCAGAGGTCGCGCGCGGCACTTCGGCTGCGGCATCGTTGCCAGCTGCATCGCCGCACGCGATGGATTCTGCTCTCGATGAGCGCGCTGATTCGGCCAGGGTTCTGCCGCCTGACAGTCTGACGGTCATGCTGGCTCTGTTGCCGGCTCCACCTGAGACGCCGCTTGATGCCGAGGCAAGCGGTCTGGCCGATCGCGCCGTGTTTGCGCCGCTTACGCGGCGATGGTTCATGGCGCGCACACTCGACAGCGCACTGGTGATGGACATCGGCCGAATCGATGGCGGTGTCGGCACCACCGATGCAGCGCGGGCGGCTTTCGATCGGATGGTTTCCGCGCGGAGCCCGCTGCAGCGTGGCATGACCGTGGTGGTGCATGCGCGCGGCGGCGCCTCAGCACTGCGCATCACCGACTTCCGGCACAGCGGTCGGCGTATCGTGGCGTTGCTCGGTCCGTCGACGCTCGACTCGACGGAACGCGCTGTGCCGGTCGAATGGCGTGGTGCGCCGCCGCGGCCGTTTCGGACCAATGCGGCGCCAGCGTGTGCGCCTGGCGACACTGCTGCGATTGCCGCTGCAATCGTGCGCTTCCCCGCAGCTCTGAAGGAAGCGGCGAGTGTGCTGCGCGGTTGCTTTGGCGACTTCCGCGCGCTGATCACCATCCGACCGCTCGACATCACTCCTGAGACAGTCGAGCGGGTGGTGCTGGTCCGCGCGAACGGCACCACGCGCCGTGGCAAGCTGCGCGACCTTTCGTATCCGCTGCACGAGCTGTACTCGGTGCTCGATGTCGATGGCGACGGTACCCACGAAATCGTGGTCCATAGTTTTCGCATGTCGCTGGACACATGGGCCGCACTCCGAATGACCGACTCGGTGACGTTCACCCGCTTTTCGAGCGGCTTCACCGTCGAGAGTCGCTGATCATTTCCGACGTGCCAGCGCTGGCAGTGCGCGGCGCGTAGCGCGAGGATTGCTGCCGCGATCTCTCGCACAGCGGTTCGTCCCCACCCCCGGAGTCTGTTGTGACGCGTCGTCTCCTCGCCGCGGTGCTGGCCCTTGCCGCCGCCGCACCGATGGTCCCCGCGCAACGTCGCGCTGTGCCAACACCGGCGAGCATTCTCGGATACGAACCGGGTGCAGACCGAAAGCTGCCGACCTGGCGACAGGTCACCGACTACTTCGCCGCACTCGATGCCGCGAGCCCGAACGTCACCGTGCACACGCTCGGACTTACAACACTCGGCAGGCCGTTTATCGTCGCCTTCATCAGCGACTCGGCCAACCTCGCGAATCTCGAGCACTTCCGGCAGATCCAGCAACAACTGCTCGACCCGCGCAAGCGCACCGACACTGATCGCGAACGTCTGCTCAGCGAAGGGCGCAACATCGTGCTCATCACAGCCAGCATTCACTCGACGGAAGTGGGCGGTTTCTCGTCACCGATGGTGATCGCCGACCGACTGATTCGCGGCGATACACCGGAGTCGCGCGAGATTCTGAAGGAAACGATCATCATGCTGGTGCCAAGCCAGAATCCCGATGGCGTTGATATCGTTGGCGACTGGTACCGGCAGACACTCGGCACAGCCGCCGAGGGCACGCAGCCGCCGGAGATCTACCACCACTACACAGGGCACGACAACAACCGCGACTGGTATGCGTTCACGCAGGTTGAACAGCGCATGGTGCTCGATTCGCTGTATGCACCGTGGACACCAGCCATTGTCAATGACATTCACCAGCAGGGCACAAATGGCGGACGGATTTTCATTCCGCCATACATGGATCCGGTCGAACCGAACATCGATCCGGTGCTCACCATCAGCACCAACGCGCTCGGCATGACGATGGGGTGGCGCATGATCGCCGAAGGGAAGACCGGTGTCGCAACCAACGCATCCTACGATCAGTGGTCACCGGCACGGCAGTACTCACTGAATCATCACGGTGTCCGCATCCTCACGGAAACGGCAAGCGCGCGTCTGGCGTCGCCGATCGATGTGCCGTTTTCTCAACTCGGCACCGCACGCGGATACGATGCGCGCGTGACATCGTGGAACTTCCCCGCACGCTGGCCCGGCGGTCGCTGGACATACGGTGACATCGTGGCGTATCAGGCCAGTGCCACCTGGGCGATGCTGGCGTCCGTCGCGCGCGATCGGCGCCAGTGGCTGGAAAGTTATCTGTCCGTTGCCGATCGGGCGATGGATCCGGCGCATCCATGGACGACCACCGATGTGCCGTCAGCCTTCGTGATTCCGAAGGTGCAGACGAATCCACAGGCGCTGCAGCGACTGATCTGGACACTGCAGCACGGTCAGGTGGAAGTGTATGAATCCGTGCCGGCGGGGAGCTACATCATACCGCTGCTGCAGCCGTTCGGATCGTATGCAAAAGCGTTGCTCGAGCGGCAGCAGTATCCGAACCTGAGCGAGTATCCCGGCGGTCCGCCAAAGCGTCCCTACGATGTGACCGCACACACGCTGCCGTTGCTGTTCGGCGTGAAGGTGGACGCGGTGACCGGGCCGGCGCCGTCAATCGGAGCGCGCACTGCGCCGATGGCCGAACCCCGTTTCTCGGTCGTGGGATTGAGCGGTCGCTCACCGAAGCGCATCGCCATCTACCGCAGCTACGCCGCATCGATGGACGAAGGCTGGACGCGATGGCTGTTCGACGTGAACCACATTCCGTACCGCACGGTGCTCGACGCGGAGCTGCGGGCCGGCAATCTGAAGTCGCGCTTTGATGTGATCATCCTGCCTGACCAGAGCGCGGGACAGCTGCGTCGTGGCGTAGGCGCTCCGTATCCCGATTCGCTGCGCGGCGGAATCGGTGATGCCGGCGCCGCAAGCCTGAAAACCTTTGTAAACGATGGCGGAACGCTGATCACATTCAACGGTGCCAGCGACTACGCGATCACAACGCTCGAGCTTCCGGTGAAGAACGTGCTCGAAGGCGCAAAGCCCACCGAGTTCTATGCGCCTGGATCACTGCTCGCAGTAATACTCGACAGAACGCACCCGATTTCAAAGAGCATGACCGCGCCGATTCCGGCCGCGTGGTTCGAAGACAGCCCCGCGTTTGAGATCACTGACGCAACCCGCGCGGTCGCTGTTGCATCATATCCGGCGTCTGGTGATCCGCTGCTCTCTGGCTGGCTGCTCGGCGGATCGAAACTGAATGGCAACGCGGCGCTGGTCGACGTCACCGTCGGAAAGGGGCATGCAATTCTGTTCGGATTCCGGCCGCAGTATCGCGGTCAGAGCATGAACACACAGCCGCTGCTGTGGGGTGCAATTCTGCGATAGCGGCTCCGACACTTGTTACTGCTCAAACGCAGTGCTGTTCAGCGTGCGCGCTGCGCGACGTCGAGCGTCATGGTGACAAACTGGCTCACATATCCCACCGTCACGGTATCGCCAGGCAGCGCTGATTCGCACAACGCACCAACGCGATTCGGATACGCGAGATAGGTCGAGTTTACAAGCCAACGGCCGGGCTTACTGAAAACGATGCGGGCTTTTCCTCCTGCATCCGTCTTCACTGTCGCGCCATGCCCTGCGCTGCCCGACTCTGAACCAACGGCCACATTCGCCAGTGGTTGTCCGCAGTGCAGCACCAGTACTGTCAGCGTATCGCCGGCGACCAGTGCCGTGGGATTTCGCAGCGGAACCAGTTCGTACGGCTGACCGGTGTGCACCGCCCAGCTCGAGTCTGCGGCATTCGCACCCACGCGCACAAACGACTTCGCGTGCTTGCTGTAGCGCTCGCGCCAGGTCTTGTCAGTGGCGCGCTGCCACGCGGCATAGAACTCTTCCGGTGCACCGATTTCCTCGGTGTATTCCTTCACCAGACTGGCTTTCAGAGTGAGCACGCGCGGATGGAGCGAGACCCATGTCGTCGCGACGCCAGCCGCTGGCATCGTTTCGCGGAAGCGCAGCGACCCGGTTCCAACCCGACCTGGCGTCAGGGGATGCGCCGCGCCGGCGAGACGCCAGCCGCTCGTAGAGACGCGATCGGGAGTGATCGCCGATTCGTTCGCGGGAAAATGTCCGCCACTCGACATGTCGAATGTCACGCGACCGCCAACCGGCACGAAGCCATGATTTGCCAGCAGCCAGGTGTCGTGCGCGCTGAGCGTGACGGCAGAGACTGCGAGCGCTGAAGTGATCGCGATGATGCGTGACTTGCGAGGTGACACGGATCGCCCTCGGGAGATGATGGAGTGCCGCGCGGCGAGCCGCGCCGCTATCACAATGATATGCCCGGCGATCAGCGGCGGTGAATGTCGTCGCGATCCAGCACGCGCAACAGACTGTCCAGCCGCGCGCGCATCATCTGAACCTCGTACTGCGTTGATCTGGCGGCAGGTTCGAGGCGGCGCCCTTCGCCATCGGTCCAGCGGAACAGCGCGCGATTGCGGAACCAGACGCGATCAACGGCGGGTTTGCGCCCGAGGCGCGCCAACGAAAGCTCGGCGCCGAGCAGCACCCCGTTGCTGAACCAGTAGGTGTCACGGGTGCGGAACGCGGCGCCATTGCCGTCCACGTGCAGTCGCTGCCAGATGTTGCCGGCGCGCCACGCCGTCAGGATACCGCTGGTGCCAGCGCCGAGCGCGATTGGCTTCCGCTTTCGTCTGAATCTCAGCGTGTCACGATCGATGGCGGCGACGATGTTCGCGAAACTGTCGATGACTGCTGCGGAATCAGCCGTCGGTGTGCGCGGCGGCGCGACGACTGCCGGCGGCGCAACGCGCCCGGCCGCAGGAACGGCCTTCTCAGCACCGGAACATCCGGCGATGATGCCGCCAACGACGAGGATGCCCGCGGTGCGGGTTCGCCGAAAGAATCGCTGCGCGGCGATCAGCTGCTCAGGCAATCCCGGCCGCCTCGCGCGCGGCACGTGCCGCACGGAAGCTGCGGACGCACAGTCCGAGGAAGATCAGGCAGACCAGGAACATCGCGGCCTGCATCTGCGCCGCGAACGGACGGGCCACAGGCCCGCCGGTGATCAGCCTGAGAAAGCTCACGAAGCCCATCGTCGATCCAACCACACCGAGCAGGGCGAGCAGCGCGGCGCCGTGCATCGCGTGTTTCCTGAAGCGGGGCTGCAGCGCGAGTGCGCCGCACGATTCGAGCAGGACGCCGAAGGCAAGCGGAATCAATGCGGTCAGGCTGTGAGTCGCTCCGAGGACGTAGCCGAGAATGCCGAGGAGGGACAACAGGCCGCCAACGACCAGCGTGACGATGGGCATGCGCAGTTTCAGTGGCGTGAAAAACGGAATCGGGTCACCAGACTCGATACGAACGGTAAATTCTACTCTGTCCGACGCTGCCACCTCACCCGGTCCGCAAAGATTTCCATGACACTTGACGAGTATCAGCAGCTCGCCGCCCGCACCATTGGCACCCGCACGCAGGCCGATCAGCTCTCGAACATGGCGCTCGGTCTGGCCGGTGAAGCCGGTGAGACGGCCGACATGCTGAAAAAACACCTCTTCCACGGAAAGCCACTGATTCACGACGAGGTGGTGAAGGAGTTGGGCGACGTTATGTGGTATGTGGCAGGCATGGCAACGGCGATCGGGATCTCGCTGGACGAGGTGGCGCAGCGGAACGTGGACAAACTGCGCCAGCGCTACCCCGACGGTTTTTCTGTCGAGGCGAGCCAGAAGCGAGCCGATGTTGTCGCGTAGCCTCGGCGCGGGCTGTTGTTTCACTATTGCTATGCTGGCTTCATCGTGTCGGAGCGGAGGTGGCTCTTCGCATATCGAACCTGCCGACCGATCGGCGCCGCGCCGGCCGGCTCCTGCCCAGCGCGGACCAGCGGCGGACGCCGATTCGTACGACCCGACGAAAGGCGTCGTAACAGTGGATGATCTCGATCGACTGCGGCAGCGAGTCCTCGCCGTACCGGTGCTTGGCGCGTATCCGGGTGACGTGCCGAACACCTTTACCGAGGGTCGGACGGGCGCCAGGCGCCACAATGCCGCGGATATCATGGCACCGCGCGGTACGCTGGTATTGAGTGCCGACGAGGGCGTGATCCGGCGCCTGTCGACCAACGCGCTTGGTGGCATCGCCATTTACGCCACCGATCCCGACGAGCGGTTCGTCTACTACTACGCGCACCTCGACGGCTACGCCCCTGATCTTCACGTCGATCAGCGCGTGCGGAGGGGAGACGTGCTCGGTTACGTTGGCACGACGGGGAACGCGCCGGCGAATGTGCCCCATCTCCACTTTCAGATCATGCGGCTGCTCGATCGTGACAGGCTGTGGGACGGTGTCCCGATCGATCCGAAGCCCTTCCTGCAGCTTCCAGGAGCGTTGCGATGACCATGACCAGCAAAGACCGTGCAGCGCTGCGCGGTGAGGCGCATCACCTGTCGGCTGTCGTCCACATCGGCCACCAGGGTATCACGCAGACTCTGATCGAGACGGTGGACGACGCATTGCGCTCCCGCGAGCTGGTGAAGGTCCAGCTGGCGAAGACGACCGAGGCGACACCGAAGGCGACGGCCAATCAGCTCGCCGAAGCAACCAACGCCGAGCTGGTTCAGGTGATCGGTCGCACCTGCACGCTGTACCGATGGAACCCGGAACTCAAGCGAAAGGGCGACACGCCCCCGTGGCGTAGCTGACAACAGCTCGCGCAGACCGCACGACCGGATGCGCGGTCAGTGTTTCCCCGGTTGCGTCAGCGGAAAAAAAGCGTAAATCCCCCTGTGCCCGGTGATCCGGGCACAATACGCGCGGGTTGAACGCGCACACCGCCCAGAGCCCTTCAATTGTCGGATCGTACACATGCCGTACGTGATCACCGAAGCCTGCATCAATACCAAGGACAAGGCGTGCGTCGACGTCTGCCCGGTGGACTGCATTTACGAAGGACCGGATCAGCTGTACATCGAGCCCGACGAGTGCATCGATTGCGGCGCGTGTGAGCCCGAGTGCCCGGTGACGGCGATCTTCCCGGAAGAGGATGTGCCGGCGGCGATGGTGAAATACGTGCAGATCAATCGCGACGTGTTCAAGGGCCCGACACCGCCGGGGCGCCCGACGCGCTGACTTCGGCTGGCGCGTTGCTTAAAACGCGACGTCAAGAAACTCCGCAATCGCCGCATTCACGGTGGCGGGCTGTTCGAGCGGAGAGAGGTGACCGGCGCCGGGCACCGTCACAAGGCGTGATCCGCCGATCGCTGAGTGCATCGCGATCGCATCACTGACAGGCGTCACGGTGTCTTCCTCGCCGACCAGAACGAGCGTCGGAACGGTGATGGTTTCGAGGGTCGGCGTGGAGTCCATTCGCTGCATCATCGCGCGCGCAGCGGCGATGACACCGCCGGCCGGTGCGCGCCGCAGCATGACGCCGATCTGTTCCACAAGCGCCGGCTTTCCTTCGCGCGTGGTGCCGCCGATCTGCTGCGCTAACAGTCCCGGTACGAGTGCACCGACGCCATCCTTTTCGACGGCGGCGATAAGCTCCAGGCGCTTCGCACGCGCCGTCTCGCTGTCCGGCGTTGCCTTGGTATCGAGCAGAATGAGCCCGCGCACGCGCGCTGCATGGCGCCGCCAGAACGCCAGCGCGATGTAGCCGCCCATCGACAGCCCGGCCACGATTGCGCGCTCGATTCCGCGGCGGTCGAGCATGGCGGCCAGCGCGTCAGCGTACCCATCCATGCTTGCGTCGCGCAGTGGCGCTGATCGTCCGAAGCCTGGCAGATCCGGAACCAGCAGCTTTGCAGCTGGAAAGGCGGCATAGTCGGCTGTCTGCGCGTTCCACAGCCCTCTGTCGTGCGGAAAACCGTGCACAAGCACGATAACGGAGTCGTTTTGCGCTGCTCCGACCTCATCCCAGACCAGCAGACCTGAGGGCAGAGCGAGTATGTGTTCCATGCGGTGGAATCTGTCACCGCGTCAGCCCGTGGCGCCCGGTGCGGTTATCCTTCGTGCATGCCGCCTCGCCCGCCCAGTCATGTCATGCAGTACCTCGATACCGCCGCGGCGGTGGCCACGTTCGCCAGAGAAATTGCCGACGCTCCAAGCATCGCACTGGACACGGAGGGGGCGAGTTTCCATCGCTTCGTCGATCGCGTGTACCTGATGCAGCTCTCGACGCGGACGGCCACGGCGATCGTCGATCCGCTGCCAACGGGCGATCTGGCATCGCTGCGGCCGCTGGTGGAGAGTCTGGACATCGAGATCGTGTTTCACGACGCCGACTATGATCTGCGTCTGCTGCGGCAGGACTACGGCTGGGCGACGCGTCGCATCTTCGATACTCGCATCGCCGCGCAGCTGCTCGGCTACAAGGCGTTCGGCCTGGCGGCGCTGCTCGAACAGCATTTCGGTATCGCGCTCGACAAGAAATTCCAGCGCGCCGACTGGAGTCTGCGTCCGCTGAGTGAAGGGATGCTGCAGTACGCGTCGCAGGACACGATGTACCTGCTGGCGCTGCGCGACATTCTGCACGGCGAACTGACGGCCAAGGGCCGCGAGCGCTGGGCAGCCGAGGAATTCACGCGACTGGAACAGACGCAGTGGGCGGCCGAGGATTCGGCGCAGCTGTACCTGAAGGTCAAGGGCGCGCGTGATCTGAAGCGACGGGAACTGGCGGTGCTGCGCGAACTGGTGCCATGGCGCGATGGTGTGGCGAAAGAGCTGGACCGATCAACATTCCGCGTCGTCAGCAACGACGTGCTGCTGGAGATCTGTCGCGTGCAGCCCACAACGCGCCAGGCGCTCGGTGTGATCAAGGGTATGCCGCGCGGCGTGCTCGATCAGCGAGGCGATGTGGTGTTGGCATGCGTGGCGCGCGCGATGGCGCTGGACGAAGCATCGTTGCCGAAATTTCCGAAGGCGCCGCGCTGGGAAAAGGATCCGGAGTTCGACGATCGTGCGGCGCGGCTGCGCGCCGTGCGCGATGAAGTCGCGACATCACTCGCATTGGATCCGGGCGTGCTTTGCTCGCGCGAGAAACTGGAGACGATCGCACGTCGCCTGCCGACGTCGATCGAGGAGTTGTACGAGACGCCGGACCTGCGTCGCTGGCAGGCGGACCTGCTCGGCCCGGGCATCCTGAGCGCGCTGACAGCCATTGCTTCCGCGGCCGTGCAGCCTGGCAACGTCACCGCTCCTGTCACCGCCTCTTCCGACTCGCCCTACCGCGACTGACGACGGCGACAACGGCGACAACGGCAAACCGCTTTGACGCCAAGTCGTCAGAGCTTTTCGCGTGCCTGCAGAGATTTGACCAGCGCAATCACGGCGCGATGAATCGTGCGACGTTGTCGCTGGTGCGGAGCCAGCCGGTGGGCGGGCTTTCGGTGCCGACGCGGTCGGTCCAGCTGATCCAGTAGCCGACGCCTTCGCCGGTG
>JANMWU010000565.1:0-8036 GCA_031380785.1 Gemmatimonadaceae bacterium | reverse complement strand
TCCGACGCCGAAAGTATTCCCTTGATGACGATCGGCAGCGTGGTGATGCTGTGCAGCCAGTCGAGTGCTTCCCACGACAGGCTCGGATCAAACTGGTCGTTGATGTACTTGAGCAGCGCTGACCCATCGTCGGTGTCTTCGATGGCCGCACCGAAATTCATGGCCCGCACGTTGGGCGGAACGCGAAACATGTTCCGGAAGTCGCGTTCCCGGTTGCCCGGACGCTGCACGTCCACCGTGATGCAGATGGCGGTGTAACCAGCCGCCTCGGCACGCTTCACGAGCGTGTGCGTCACGCTGCGATCACGATAGACGTAAAGCTGAAACCAGCGCGGAGCCGGTGCCGCAGCCGCAACGTCTTCGAGTGATGCGGAGCTGAGTGTGCTCAGGACCTGCGCTGTTCCCAGTTTGGACACTGCACGAGCCACTGCAAGTTCGCCATCGGGATGTGCGAGACAATTGAGCGCGCATGGTGCGGTGATTATCGGCATCGAGATCGCGTGACCGAGCGCTGTTGTGCGCAGATCGCAGACGCTGACGTCCACCAGCATGCGCGGTACGAGCCGTCGGCGCGCCCACGCCAGTTCGTTCTCGCGGACGGTGATTTCATCGCCGGCGCCGCCGGCGTAGTAGTCGTACACACCCGGCGAAAGTTTTTCGCGGGCGGCGGCTTCGAAATCGCGGGGATTGAGGAGCATTGTCGTCGGCCGGAAGTGTTGGAGATTGACGGAGGTTATCACCCGGCACCGATGCGCGGTGGCCGGTGGGCCTGAGGTGAGGCGTTGGCATTCACGCGGCCCGCTTGCGATAGCGCCGCACCGCGACCGCAAGAATCGTCGTGCCAAGGAGCGCGAGTGCGAGCAGTTGCCGCCAGACATCGGCGGCGCCGGCGCCTTTCAGCAGCACGGCGCGTGTCAATGCAATGACGTGCATGAGTGGGTTCACCTGCGCCACGATCTGCACCCAGCCTGGCATCGCACGCACGGGCGTGAAGAGACCGCTCATGAGGATGTAGATCATGATCAGCGTGAAAGTCACGAACATCGCCTGCTGTTGCGTCTCCGAGACGGTGGACACCCACAGACCGACACCCAGGGCTGCGAGCAGGAACAGCATCGCACCGAGATACAGTACGCCGATGCTGCCGGCCAGCGGTACGTGGAACACCAGCGTCGCAATCACCAAGCCCATCGTGAACTCCGCCAGCCCAATAACCCACAGCGGCAGCAGCTTGGCCGCGATGAACACGGCCGGCCGGATCGGCGTGACATTCAGCTGCTCGAGCGTTCCAGCTTCCTTCTCGCGCACGATGTTCAGTGCCGTCATCAGCGTGCCCACCAGCGTGATCAGCTGCACCAGAATGCCCGGCACCATGAAGCGCTTGTAGTCGAGCTCCGTGTTGTAGCGCGCGCGGGCGCGAATTTCCACCACCGGTCGTCCACGAACCGGAACGCGCCCGGTGCCGCTTGCGTGGAACGGCGGCAGCAGCGTCTGCGCAAGCTCGTCCGCGTAACGTGCGATGAGCTCCGCAGCATACGATTGAATGACACCCGCCTGCGACCCGTTCTCCGCGTTCAGCATCAGCTGTACCGTGGCAGCGTGATCGCGTATCACGTCGTGCTCGAACGCGGGCGGAATGACCAGAATGGCGTTCGCCGATCCGTCCAGCAGCGCGTCATCCGCGGAACGCGCGTCGATCGATGTCCCCACAACCGTGAAGCGGCGCGTGGCCGTGAATCGCTGCACGAGCGCCTGTGCCGACGGAGTGCGATCCTGGTCCACGATCCAGAGGTTCGACGTCTTGATCTCAAAGGTGGCGGCGTTGGCCAGCACGACCAGCTGAATCATCGGCATGATCAACAACATCCGCAGTATCACCGGATCGCGGCGGATCTGCAGGAATTCTTTCGTGAGCAGCACTCGCAGCGAACGCAGCATCAGGCGAGCCTCACCGAAGTCCTGCTGATTGCGAGACCGAGCAGCACGACCAGCATGACCGCGAGAATCAGTATGTGCGGCCAGAGCAACGACAGGCCGATGCCTTTCAGCATGATGCCACGCACGATCTCGATGAACCAGCGCGCCGGCACGATGTTGGTGAGCAGTTGCAACGGGCGCGGCATGCTCGAGATCGGGAAGATGAGTCCTGAGAGCAGCGTGTTGGGGAGCATCGTTCCGCCGAGTGCAGCCAGCATCGCCGCCAGCTGCGATGAGGTGACGGCCGCGATCAATACGCCAAGCGTCAGGCCAACCAGCGCGAACAACATGCTCGTCAGCAACAGCAGCGTGAGACTGCCGCGGAACGGCACGCCGAATACGAGCCACGCCACGAGCAACACCGTGACCACGTTCGCCATCGCCAGCACGAGATACGGCAGCACCTTGCCGACGATGATCTGCCACGGATGCAGTGGCGAGACAAGCAGCACTTCGTACGTGCCGCGCTCCTTTTCACGCGAGAGCGAAAGGGCGGTCATGAGCGCCGTCACCATGGTGAGGATGAGCGCGATGAGTCCGGGAACAAACAGATTCACGCTTGCCAGCGTCGGATTGAATCGCATCCGGGGGCGCAGCTCCAATCGCACCGCGGCGGTACCTGCACCCTCCGCCGCGAGCCAGTCGCGCACGATCGCCGTCGCGAAGTTGCGCATCGTCGTTCCTGTGTTCGGATCGACGGCGTCCGCCACCACGAGTACCTCCGTGGGTATTCCGGCCGCAAGGCGCGATGACAGCCCGGGTTGGAGAAACACGCCGACGTCCGCCTGCCCCGCGCGGAACAGCGCGTCGAGTGAATCCGGATGCGTCATCGGGGGCAAGAGCTGAAAGCGTCCGCTGTGTTCGAAGCGCGTGCGCAGCGCCGCCGTGACTGCATCCGGATCTGGCGCCACCAGCGCGACACGAACCTGACTGATGTCGGTGCGCACGGCGAAACCAAACAACAGCAACTGCGCGATCGGCAGCACCAGCAGGATGATCAGCGTCGGCCGATCGCGCAGGAGGTGGCGCACCTCCTTGCGCATGAACGCCATCAGCGCCGACGTGGCTGTGAAACGGCGCGCGATCACGCGGCTCCCGCAGCCGCGCTTCGCGCCAGTCGCACGAACACGTCATCGAGAGTGGCCGCGTGGAACTCCGCCTTGAGCGCCGCCGGCGTTCCCAGAGCCGCCAACCGGCCGTCCACCATGATCGAGAGTCGATCACAATATTCCGCTTCATCCAGATAGTGCGTCGTCACGAACACGGTGGTACCACGCGCCGCTGCGTGATAGATCAGTTCCCAGAACTGGCGTCGGGTGATCGGGTCGACACCGCCGGTTGGCTCGTCAAGGAACACCACGGCCGGTCGATGCAGGAGCGCCACCGAAAACGCGAGCTTCTGTTTCCAGCCGAGCGGCAGTGAGTGCACCAGCGAGGACACCGGTGGCGTGAACCGCAATTCCGCGAGCATCACCGCGCGGCGTTCGGAGATCTCGGCATCGGACAGTCCGTAGATGCCGCCGTACAGCTGAATGTTCTCGCGCACCGTCAGATCCTCATACAACGAGAACCGCTGACTCATGTACCCGATGCGCGCGCGCACCTGCTCGATCTGGGTGCGCACGTCGAAACCAGCCACCGACGCGTCACCATCGCTCGGCGCGAGCAGGCCGGTGAGAATCCTGATTGCCGTTGTCTTGCCGGCGCCGTTCGCGCCCAGAAAACCAAATACCTCACCAGCCTTCACGTCGAACGTGATACGATCCACGGCCGTGAAGCTGCCGAAGCGGCGTGTGAGATTGCGTGCGACGATCGCTGCGCCTGAGCCGGTGTCCATCACGACAGCGCCAGCGTCGGCTCGCCCATCAGTTCCATGAACGCGTCTTCAATGCCCGGGTCAACTTGCGTCACGTGAACATCGATCAACGCCGCCGTGCCAAGGTATGCGGCGAGCTCGGACGCCAACTGCGCGGGCGGTGCGTCGCTGCGAACGTCACTCACGTGAACTGATTCACCGAACGGATATGCGCTGGCGATATGCGGATAGGCCCGCAACGCCTGGAGCATGCTGGCACGCGGGGTGCCACGCACCGCGAACAGCGGGCGAGGAAACCGCCGACCGACGTCGACCGGCGCATCGATCGCCAGCAGTCGTCCGCCCTGAATGAGTGCGATGCGATCGCAGCGCGCCGCCTCGTCCATATACGGTGTCGCGGCGATGATCGTGAGACCCGACGAGCGCAGCGTCGCCAGCAGATCCCAGAATTCGCGTCGCGACACGGCGTCCACTCCGGTCGTCGGTTCGTCCAGCAGCAACAACTCCGGCCGATGCACCAGCGCACAGCAGAGCGCGAGTTTCTGCTTCATCCCGCCGGACAGCGCACCGGCACGTCGATCGCGAAATGGCTCGATCTGTCGGTAGATCGGCTCGATGAGATCTCTGCCGTCGGCAATCGAAGTGCCAAACACCGACGCGAAAAACGCGAGATTTTCTTCAACGCTGAGATCCGCGTACAGCGCAAATCTTCCCGGCATGTAGCCGACGCGCGAACGGATCTCCCAGAACTCGCGCACCACATCCCGACCGAGCACCGTCACAAGGCCCGCGTCGGGAACGAGCAGCGTCGTGAGGATGCGGAACAGAGTCGTCTTGCCGGCGCCGTCCGGTCCAACAAGCCCGAACAGTTCGCCCGACGCCACGTTGAAGCTCACGTCATTCAGCGCCGTGACCGTCCCGAATCGCTTGACGACGCTGGCAGCGGACACCACCGCCGTCGTCACCGACGCAACTCCGTGGTGTTCGCAGTGAGCGCTGACGTTGGCAACGTGACGTCACCGGGCATACCGATCTTGAGCGCACCATCGCGATTCACGACGCGGACTTTCACCGCGTAAACGAGATCACCGCGATCATCGCGCGTCTGAACCGGTGTCGGTGTGAATTCCGACTTTGACGCGATCCAGCTCACGGTCCCGGCGTACGTACGCAATGAGTCGGCGGCACCATCAACGTGAACCGACAGTGGCGTACCAAGCCGGAACGTTGCGAGCTGTGCACCCGTCACATACATGCGGAGCGTGAGTGTGTCGAGATTCGCGATGCGGTACAGCGGCTGTCCGGACGCGATCATTTCACCGGCCCGCGCGTACGTCGCCAGGACAATGCCGGCAATCGGATTCCGCACGCCGGCGCGATGCATGCGGTCAGCCAGGGACGCCATGCGTGCGTCCAGCGTCGCAATGTCGGCGTTCGCCCGCAGAATTCCGTCGTGCGCGCCGGTCACCTGCGAAGTGAGCAGGCGATCGTCGCGCTCGACCTGATCGCGCTGCGTGGCCGTGGCGGCCTGACCGGCGAACAGTCGTTCGATACGGTCGCGAGTGCGACGCGCAATCTCGCTCTGGACTTCGATGCCGCGCAGCTGCGCCCGTGCCTCGCTGTGCCGCGCGACAAGGCCGGCGCGTTGTGCAATGAGTTGCGCGCGCTCGAGCGACAGTGACAGCGTATCGACCAGCGCGATCAGCGAGTCGGCCGCGAGAGGTGTTCCTTCCGCCGGAGTGAAGCGCAGCAGTTGTCCGCTCACCTCGGCGGACACCACTGTTTCTTCCGCTTCGAAGTTGCCGTACGCGTCGGCGGTAGACGAACGCCGGCACGCGCTGAGTGCGATCAATGCGGCGCCGAGTACTGCACCTCGGGGTTTTACGAGCATCAGTGCACCTCCAGACCCAGCGTGGTGAGATAGTGCGCCCGCGATTCGTCGAGTCGCACGCGTCGGGCGTCCCGATCAAGCTGCGCGGTGAGATGTTCAGTGAGACGCGCGACGTAGTCCGCTGCGTTCACTTCACCTTCGTCATAGCGCAGTCGGGCTTCACGCAGGATGCGCGCCCGCAGACTGACGATGGAGTCATCGGCGATCAGAGATTGCGTGAGAATCGCCAGTCGCGCACGTTCTGTGATGCCGGCACGTTTCAGGCTCTCACGGAACGCCGCTTCATCGCTTTGCATCGTTGCCGCCTGCAACTCCTGCACTTCTTTGTCACGCCGCGTACGTCCCCAGTTGAACGGGGCCCAATCGACCTGCACTCCGGCACTCCAGTAGGTGTCGAAGTTGCGCCCGAGTGGATTCAGACCCGGCCTGCCGTAGCCGCTGCGTCCGAACGCTGACACCCGCGGCAGGTCCTGGGCGAGCGTGGCGGCGCGACGCGCATCGAGCACTGCCCGCGCACGGTCGAATTGTGTGAACTCGGGACGCGCGCGGAGTGTGTCGCTGGTGGTTCGCGAGTACGCGGCGTCAGTTCCCGGCAGACGCACCGCGAGCACGACGCCTGAAGGGAGTTCCCGGCCGACGAGTGCCGCCAGAACCTCGCGATTCGCAGCGCGTTCGAGCGCTGTTTCGTCGCGTGATTGAATTCGCCGTGCGCGTTCCGCCTCCAGCAACAGCTGTTCACTCGGCAGCGCCGTACCGGACGTCACGCGCGTTGTCGCAACGCGCAGTCGCGCATCGAGGTCGGCGATGGCTGCAGTGATTGAGCGCAGTTGAGCGTCGCGTAGCACGACGCCGAAGAAGGATTCAGAGACGGCAGCCCGCTGCTGGAAGAGCACGGCGTTCAGTCTTGCCTGCGATTCCAGTTGCTGCGCCTGCTCCAGTGCGGCGCGTCTGATTCGTGTGGCGTCAAACAACGGCTGACGCACGGAGACGTAGGCGTCGTACTGATCATTTCTCACGACCGGGACAGTCACGCCCGGAAGCACTGAGCCGAGGTTCGCAACATCGGACAGATATTGCGCCGTCGCGGTGGTGCTGATCGCCGGCAGCCGTTCGCGGCGAATCGTCTCCAGTCGCAGGGCGGTCTGCGCCGTCAATAAGGCCGTCTGCGCGCTGCGTCGGTCCGTCCGCTCGGCCGCACGCTGCAGATCGTCGAGGTAGAGCGTGTCGGGGCGCGCCTGCGCATGCGCGGCGATGGCCGTCGTCAACGCGACGAGTGCGACACACACGCCGCGATGAGTGCCGAAGGGTTTCATGCTCGGAGCGCGTTGAGGATGAATGCCGGTAGCTCGCGGCGGCGTTCATCGAGGAAGTCGTCAAACGATTTGCCGTTGAGGCTGAGGAGCACGGCGAGCACCGGCCGAGCCACGAACGGGAAGGAGACCAGCGCCATGACATTCACGAGGAACTGTCGGCTGCTGATGGGTCGCATGATGCCGGCGGCCACGTTGGCGTTGATGAGCACTTCGATGCGGGCGCCCGCCATCGCCGCGAGCTGACCCGGCGCCGCGCCAAGTGCGCGCTGCATGAGCGCGTCCAGCCGGTCCGGGTGCTGCGTTGTTTCCGCCAGGATGTAGCCGGGGATGAACGGCGTCTGACGCACGGCCTCGATATATGCGTCGACGAAACGCTCAATGAGCTGTTCGAGCGTGGCGCTCGGATCAGCGATGACGCTCATGGCCTGCAGCAGTCGGCCGGCTGCTTCGAAGAACACACGCTCGGCGAGCGCTGCCTTGGAGCCGAAGTAGTAGTGGACAAGCGCCTGATTGACGCCGGCTTCAGCGGCGATTTCCTGAACGCGGGCGCCGCTCGTTCCACGGCGAATAAAGACGCGCCGGGCGGCCTCGAGGATCTTCGACTCGGTGTCGAGGTCGCGGTCCGGAGGCGCCACGCCGCGGCGTCGGGCGTGGTCAGTCAGCGATTTGGCCATGTGATTTAATCATTTGATCAAATGATTAAATCGCGGGCGGAATCCTCGCAAGGGGGGATCGGGACGCAGCGTTCATCGCATCACGTGTGTCATAATGCCGCCGACATCACGTGCCGATGACGTCACCCACCGCATCCGTTCGCATGCGCGACGTCGCGCATCGTCATAATCGGTCAGGCGCCCGGGACCCGCGTCCACGAAAGCGGAGTTCTGCGGCCTGGACTGGATCGCCACTGTGCCGCCCACGGTGCGTCTGACAACCGAGCGATTCGGGCGCGAGAAGGCAAACATGGTATTCGGGTAGGTGTTCGCGGGACACTAAATTGCTGTGGCCAGCGCGGCGTATGGTGCGGGTCAGGTGCCAA
>JANMWU010000906.1:0-2300 GCA_031380785.1 Gemmatimonadaceae bacterium | reverse complement strand
CATGCTCAGCGGTATGCGTCTTCTGCGGGGGGCGGGGTGTTTTACTGAGCACGCAACAGGTTATGCCGCTTGTGCTTGTGCCTGCTCCGGGGCGACGTTGATGTGGCGTTGGGTCAGCAACCGCGTGACGGAGCGGCAACTTTTGCTGCGGCGTTTGCAAGGTCTGCCCGGCGACCGCGCATGCTGAAGTGAAGCTCCTCCGGCAATTGGGCTGGCGATTCTTTGTGGCCCAGTGAAAAGTGAATCGGTTGAAAATCAGGTCGAGGATGCTAGGTTTGATGGCTTGTCGGGCAGTTGTGATCCCGAGTAGCTCAGGTGGTTAGAGCAGCTGACTGTTAATCAGCGGGTCGGGGGTTCGAGTCCCTCCTCGGGAGTGTGCATTTTTGCGGTTACACTAAACGCTCCGGCTACCTCGGCCGGGGCGTTTTGCATGCCTGACGTCCAGTTCACGTCGCGAACATTGCCTGCAGCGTTTCGAGCGCCAGTGTCGCTGTGGCCGGTCGAAGTGCGCCGAGTCGCTTCACCAGCCGAACGCGGTCCAGCGTGCGAATCTGGTCGAGAAGAATCAGCCCCTGCTTCCCCTGAAAGGTGAGCGCGATACGGAACGCTGCCGGTCGGGAACCGGTGGTCATTGGGGCGACGATCACGGTGCGAAGATGAGTATTCATCTCGCTGGGTGAAATCACGACGCAAGGCCGAGTCTTCTGAATCTCGCTGCCGACCGTTGGGTTGAGCTGAGCGAGCCATATGTCACCGGGGTTGATTGGCGCGCTGCTCGTGCCGGCAGTCCGTGTGGCGGTCGGCTTTACCACACCAGTGCGCTGTCACCTTCGTTTGCGAACTCGGGCCAGACGAGCGCGTCGTCGTGTTGCGCAGCAATGCGGCGGGCGTCGTCAGCCCAGCCCTCACGTGGGTTGCGTGGAACGGCGCGGATCTCGATGACGCCGTCGCGCACCTGCAGATCGGCGGTGCTCTCTAAACCCAGCTGGGCGAGGATCGGCTTCGGGATCAGGACTCCGCGCGAATTGCCCATTTTACGGATGGCGACTTCCATGGTGGGGCCCGGGGTCAAGGAAGCACAATGTTAGCACTGAGCGTGGAGCTTTACAAGGCCGATTCGGGCGAGTGTGTGCCTGCGTGGGGGATGTTTCGTCGTCGAATCCCCTCACAAAGGTCTGCACCATTTCTATATCGCCACTCTTCGGTGGCCGCGAACTCGACACGGAAAGCCGATTACCCAATGCAGAAACCGTCGAGTGGCCGACGCCCGCGATCTAATACGGCCGCCACATGATTGACGGGAAATTGAGCCGAAAGACGGACATCGAGCGGCGTGCGCCGCAATCGCCTCAAGCCTTGGCATGGCCGCATGATTTCAAGACCGTGGAGCGCGGTGGTCCGCGACTTCCTGACGCGCGCGCTGACCGTCCCCGCCGCAAGCAGCCATGGAACCCGCACGGCGCCGCGTCAGTACACATCTTGTCACTAAACGTGCACTGCAACCGGCGAAGGCTCCTTTGAGAATCCGACGTTCGAATCTGCACCGCGCCATACTCCCGCTGCTTGTGCTCGCAAACGCCTGCGAGTCACCCACCGCGCCCGACCCGACGCTGCCCGCCGGCGCGACGCGCTTCACCGTTCCCGCCGTCTATCAACGCTGGTGGGCCATGACCGCTGCCTGCTCGGCCAGCAGCGCGCCATTTGGAAAAGTGACCTGGTACTTCGTCGACGGCGCGTCGTTCGCCCGCGCCGATGGCACATTGGCGTACGGAACCTTTGACGCTGTCGCAAATCGTATTGTGATAGCGGGCAACGTAGCGTACCACGGCGACGTCATGCGGCATGTGATGCTGCACGCGCAGCTCGGAACCGCGGCCCACCCGCGATCGGCGTTTCTGGGCAGCTGCGCTGGCGTCGTAGCCTGCGACGGCGTGTGCGTGCGCGATGTCAGCACACCGGCACCATCAGACACCACGGCGTTGCAGGTTGCGCCGGGCGCGCTGACCACCAGCGTCAGTGTCTCGCGCGCCACCGTGTCGCAGCGAGAGCGCGACGACTTCTTCGAGATCGTCGTGGCAGTGACCAACCCGGCCACACATGCCGTTGTCGTGAAGCTGGAGCCGTCCGGCGATGCCGGTCCACCGGGGTCGTTCTCGTATGCGATGACGAGCGCCGACCAGTCCTTCACCGCGTTTTACTCCGAACGCGCCTGGGACGTATCCACACAGCGCTTTGCGCCGGGCGAAACGAAACGATGGATATTCGATATAAAGGCCTCGCAGATGCCGCCCACGACCTAT
>JANMWU010000899.1:0-3622 GCA_031380785.1 Gemmatimonadaceae bacterium | reverse complement strand
GATATGTTGGGACGCTGCGCAGCAGGCACAAGGCGAAGCGTAATTTCATGAAGTTGCTTGACGCAGCGGGACTGTAAAGAAAGCGGTGACAGTGCAATCAATTGCTCCGCCCTGCGCCTTCTCCGGCCACACGGTTGAGTGCACTGTCACCGAAATTCACGAATGCGGCGGGCATCGACGCATTGCAGAGTGTCGCGACCGACATGTCGAGGACAATGCCGGCCGCCCCCGGCCGAAGCCGCACCCCGACAAAACGGCTGCCGGGAGACACGGGCACCGCCAACGGTTCGAGCCACGGGCCGGAGAACAACATCATTCCTGCGTGCGGCCCGCTGGTGGGCACCAGCAGCGATGTGCACCCGTCCGGCGGCACGTGATGTACCGACGCTGCGCCGAGCAGCGCGCAGAACTCCCAATACGCGGCGATCCATGGGGTCAGCGTCGGATCTGGCTGACGCTCAGCGTAGCGAAATGTGCACTGGCTGTGGGAGGCGTGGTGCGCGCACGCGTTCGGCCAGTTGTCATTCGCATCATGCACGTGCGACCGACTGAAAGTAGAAGTCGAGCATCGCACGCAGAGACGACGGATTGCCTCGCAGCCGACTGCGCAGCGCAGCACCTTCCCAGCAATCGACGAGCAGATTCGCCAGCACCTGCGTGTCGCACTCGGTGGCGAGGTCACCAGTCTGCCGCGCCTGCTCGAGACATTGAGCAACGAGCGACGCGATCGTTGACAGGCACGCCTCGATCTTCTCGCGGAATCGCGCATCGGTGGCCGCCAACTCCTGCCCGAGACCGCCCATGAGGCAGCCGAGGTAACCGTCCTTCTCGTAAATCTGCTGCGTGGTCTCGAAGAACAGCCGCACACGCTGCAGCGGCGGCCGGCTGGTATCTCCGAGACACGCGTCCAGGCCACCGTGTACATGACGCATGTACTCGTCGATGACCTGGAGCGCAAAGTCCTGCTTGTCTGCGAAATGGTGGTAGAACGAACCTTTGGGCGTCTCAGCAGCATCGAGCACCGCCTGAATGCTCAGGCCGTGGTATCCCTGCTTCAACAGAAGATCCAGGCCAACGTCGAGCAACCGCTGCTTCGTGGAATGCGTCTGCTGCAACGAAGTTGCGCCGCGGACCGAAGAGGCCGGCTGCGTCACACCCGGCGAGCTCGTCAAGCCTTGACCATCTCGATCATGTGGTCGATTACCGCGCTGTGCTCTCGCTGCGGGCTGAACATGATGATCTCGGCGTCGGCAATGACGCGCACGTTGTGTCCCGGCGGCCAATGGAAGAGGTCATTCGTAGTAACGGTCTCCTGCACGCCCACCGAGTTGGTCGTCATGATCTCGCCACTCAGCACGAAGCCCCAGTGCGGACATTGGCATTCGTTGCCGACCAGGCCAACGAACAAAGGTGTCGTATCGACGCCGGCACCGAGCGAGAAGTACTCGCCGCTGATCGTGTCGTAGCCCCTGACGCTGCCGAACTCCGTGCGCTGGCGAACAACGGCGCCTGGAATCTCCATCCGGACATCTACATCCTCTTTTGCGACGCGCATGGCACTGCCTCCTGTCGTCGGTAGACATCAAATAGACCAGATGGTCTATTCGGGAGATGATAGCGATGGGGCAGGCGGCGTCAAGACGGTGTGGTGCTGCGGGCAAACAGACACGCGTGCGTCACTCCACCCGGATCGGCACCCGGACGGTCAGCTGACCGAGCGATACCGGCCGCACCTCGAGCCGGAGCGCACCGCGCGTTTCCGGCACGAACTCCACATCGTGCGTCTCACCGATACTCACGACCAGCGTTGCGGGCCGCTGTGTGCGCTCTCCGTCCGGCAGTGTCGCGCCGTCCTTCGCGAGCGGGAAAAAGCGGACCAGCATCGTGTCACGCAGGTTGGCGAGAAAACTGTCCGGACGCGCGGTCAGGAAGACCGCCGCATTCGGGCTGGTGACCGTGAGGCTGATGAAGCGGAAGCGGTATCTGCGGCCGACGCGCAGCACAAGCGTGTCGGGGTCGACGTCGCCGTTAATCTCCATCGGGGACGCGTCAACGGCGCGGATAGCAGTAGGCATGATCCCCGGTGCGAAACTGCCCTTTGAAATCGGCGGTCCACAAATCGTTCGGGTCGTCGGCCACCGCCGGAATGACGCCCGGATGTGTCGTCGGCCGGCGCATCCGTCGGCGGTGCACAAGGCCGCGGCGCGCCAGGAGATCGGCTACCGTGCTCGCGGCGGGCCACTCGCGGATCCGTGGATGCTTGGCTTGCAGCACCACGAGCAGCTTCCGCGCGGCCCAGTTGGGATGCGCCTCGCGTGTTGTGATCAGGAGCTCCGTCAGCGTCGCGGGGAGTTTGTGCGGGCACGTGTGCGGGGCGCGACACAAATCCCCAGCCCACGTCGCCCGTCCTCCGCATACCGGGCGATCCATTTGTAGCACGTCGGTCGGCTGACACCGTAGCGGGCACACACCTCGGCCATGGTGAAGCGGTCACTCAGGGCATCCTGCACAAACTTCAACCGTTCGTTCATGGGATCGGTCTCCAACCAAGGCATCGCAACCTCGCGCAAAGGTGTGTCGCGATGCAGTGGAGAAGGAGTGTAAACCATGTTGCCGGACTACTCTGTAAACCATGTACCCGGTCTGTACCGACAGATCAAACCGGGTACATGGGTGACTCTCGGTGAGTGCGCACACGGTTATTCACGGATGATATAGTCCCGCTCATCGAAGCGGGCGAGCAGGATGGTGCCGAAGAAGACCGACCAGGTGCCGTCATCGACTTCGTCGAGGCCGACGTGATAATTGTCCGACGCGTTGGCGAGGAACAGTAGCCGGTGTTGGAAGCGAATGGTGCCCGCATCGGTTACGCGCTTCACGAGGAAATGCGTCGGGTACGCGAGCGGCGGGAGCTGCGACGGGTATTCGCGCGGTGAGCACGTGTAGAGCATGCCCGGTGGCGTGCCGTGGTGATGGCTGTGCGGCCGTTCGTCATTGTACTCCTGCCGAAACGCGTCGAAGGCGCGTTTCGGGGTTCGGGCGCTGGCGCGCGGGGGGTGAATGGCGCCGCGCTTCAACGTGCCATGCATGCGCTCGTGTGCGCCGTTCTCCTGGGGTGAGGCGGGATGAATCCGTTGATCCTGAATGCCGATGCGCATCGAGTACACGCTCAGGACCGAGAGCCCACAGAGCGCGCGCGTGACGAACGGTGCGCCGTTGTCGGTGCGGATCGCGCGCGGCACACCGTACTCGCGAAAGGCCCGCTCGAAGATCGTGAATTACGGTGACGGTGCACTTAACTCCTGGAGCTTCGTGCACTATCCCCGTGACCATCGCCCAGCCCCACCGCCCCTACGGCTGCACCGTCACCCGCTGCGCCCCCAGCGTATGCTGCGCAATCCACTCGTACTCCCGCTTCATGCGATCGACCTGGTGATAGTACTCCGACAACCCGTGCCCCTCGCGCGGGTAGAACACCAACTCAACCGCCTTCCCCCGATCCTTCAGCGCCCGATAGAACTCCATCGGCTGCCCGATCGGCACGCGCTCATCATTCCCACCATGCAGAATCAGCAACGGCGTGGTGATGCGACTGGTGTAGCTGATGGCCGACCGCTCGAGA
>JANMWU010000893.1:0-7817 GCA_031380785.1 Gemmatimonadaceae bacterium | reverse complement strand
TACCGGCGACTTCGTCGTTGTGATCAACGCCAGCAAAGTGCGTGTGACTGGTCGCAAGGCCGAGCAGAAGACCTACTTCCGTCATACCGGCTACATGGGCCACGAGAAGTACACGGCATTTGCTGACATGATTGAGAAGCACCCGGAGCGAGTGATCGAGAAAGCCGTCTATGGCATGCTGCCGAAGACGGACCTCGCCCGCCGCCACCTGCGTCGCAAGCTGCGCGTGTTCGCCGGCCCGACGCACGATCACGTTGCGCAGAAGCCGCAGCAGCTCACGTTGACCGCCGCGAAGGGAGCGACCAAGTAATGGCGACCGAACAGATTCACGCCGTTGGCCGCCGCAAGGAAGCGGTCTGCCGTGTGTACATCACGCCGGGCACCGGCAAGTGGGAGATCAATGGTGGCCGCACACTCGGCGACTATTTCCCGCGTCCGTCACTCGTCACATCGATTCAGCAGCCGTTCACAGTCACAGACACAGTCGGCGGCTGGGATGTGAAGGCGAATCTCACCGGCGGTGGTCAGGCCGGTCAGGCCGGTGCGTTGCGCCTGTCGATCGCTCGTGCGCTCGTGAAGGCCAACGAAGATCACAAGAAGAAGCTCCGTGAATTCGGCCTTCTCACGCGCGACGCACGCAGCGTCGAGCGCAAGAAGCCGGGTCAGCCGGGTGCACGAAAGAAGTTCCAGTTCAGCAAGCGCTAGTCGTGGCTGTGGTGCAGCGGCGCATGCACGCCGCGGCATCATGGGCACATATCTCTCACGCGTTCTGAGCACTCGCTGGTGCCGGCCATGCCGGTTGCGATGTGCGATGACGGACGCGGTGGAACCAACCCTCAGATTCACACCATCATGTCGCAGCCCACGATCGAACAGCTTCTGGAGGCCGGTGTCCATTTCGGCCACCAGACGCGCCGCTGGAACCCGAAGATGCGCAAGTTCATCTTCGCCGAGCGCAATGGCATTCACATCATCGACCTGCAGAAGACGCTGAAGCAGCTCGAACTCGCGCAGAAGCTGGCGCGCGAAGTCGTGCTTCGCGGTGAGCAGGTGCTCTTCGTTTGTACCAAGCAACAGCTGCAGGCGATCGTGGCGCAGGAAGCGCAACGCTGCGGTTCGATGTTCATCACCGAGCGCTGGCTCGGCGGATTGCTGACCAACTTCGGCACCGTCAAGAAACAGCTGAAGAAGCTCAAGGAGCTCGAGGCCGGCAGCGAAGAAGGCGGCGGTTTTTCGAACTACACCAAGAAGGAACAGCTGATGATGCGTCGTCAGCGCGACAAGTTGTCAAAGAACCTGTCAGGTATCGCCAGCATGACGCGCCTGCCCGGCCTGATGTTCGTGGTTGACGCGAAGAAGGAAAACATCGCCGTCAGTGAAGCGAACAAGCTTGGCATCCCGATCATCGCCATCGCCGACACCAATGCCGATCCTGATCTGCTCACGGTTCCGGTCGCCGGCAACGACGATGCGATCCGTTCCGTTGAGCTCATCGCCCGCGCGATTGCGGATGTGATCTCTGAAGCACGTCGTGAAGCCCCGACCCGCGTGGTCGAGGAAGAATCGGAAGAGAACACATACAGCTCGGATCGCGGCATGGAGTCGGCCGGTCGCGGAGATGATCGCGGTCGCCGTGGTGGTGGTCAGGGCGGACAGGGAGGTCAGGGTGGTGGCGGACAGGGAGCAGGTGCCGGCGCGCAGGGTGGTCAGCGTCGTCGTCGCCGTGCCAAGCCCGAGGCCATTCAGGCGCGCCTGCGCGGGCCGGATGCAGCGGCAGCGGTCGAGTCGACCGACGACGCTTCGTAAGCGGCCCGCGGCAGCAAGCAGCGCGGCTACCCGCGCTCCTGCGTTCGGACTAAGCTTCCCGACGCCGCCGGCCTCAAGCCGGCGGCGTTTCCACAATCCCGATTGATCCCCGGTCTACCGACCATGACGACGATGAATTTCACGGCCAAGGACGTCCAGGAACTGCGGCAGCGCACTGGCGCCGGCATGATGGACTGCAAGAAGGCGCTGACCGAGACCAGCGGTGATCTCGACGCAGCGATTGAGTACCTCCGCAAGAAAGGAATTGCGAAGGCCGAGTCGCGCGCCGGACGCGCCACCAGCGAAGGCATGATCGGCAGCGCGGTGTCCATCGATGCTGCCGTCGGCGTGCTCGCCGAAGTGAACTGTGAAACGGACTTCGTTGCGCGCACTGATGACTTCAAGGCGCTGGTGGACGTGGTACTTGCGCACGCGATGACGACGGATGTTGCTGACATTGACGCCTTACTTGCCGCACCGGTTGGCGCCGCAGGCGGCAAGACGCTCGATCAGGTCGTGAAAGAGCGTTCGTCCAAGCTCGGCGAGGTCGTGAACGTGCGGCGCTTTGCGCGCTATGCGGTCGGGTCAGGCGCGATCGGCATGTACACGCACCACAACGCCAAGGTCGGCGTGCTGGTGGAAGCCACGCTGAGCGAGCCTGACACCGCGACGTCGGAAGCGGTGCAGACCATGCTGCGGGCGATCGCAGAACATGCAGCGGCCATGAATCCGCTGGCGCTCGATCGCAGTGGTATTGCGCCAGAGCTGGTGGAGAAGGAAAAGCGTATCGCGGCGGATCAGGCGCGCGAGAGTGGCAAGCCGGAAGCGATGATCGAGAAGATCGCGACCGGCAAGCTCGAAGCCTTCTTCAAGGACATGTCGCTGGTGTCGCAGCCGTGGGTGCGTGAACCGAAGAAGACCATCACGGACCTGATCCGCGAAACGGCCAAGGCGGCCGGTACGGAAATCACTGTGACGCGATTCGTTCGCTTCGCACTCGGCGACGCGTGAGCGATCCCGCCGACGCGACTGCGGCACCGGAGGCTGACGGAAGCGGTCTCCGGTACCCGCGTGTCCTGCTCAAGCTGTCTGGCGAGGCACTGGCCGGTGACAAAGGCTTTGGCTTCGACTTTGACCGGCTGAAGTTTTTCTGCGAGCAGATCAAGGAAGTCGTTGATCTCGGTGCGCGCGTCGGTCTGGTGATCGGCGGCGGCAACATCGTGCGCGGTGCGCAGCTGGCCAAGTTCGGCATGGACCGTGTGGGGGCCGACTACATGGGCATGCTGGGCACCGTGGTGAATGCGCTCGCTCTGCAGGACCAGCTCGAGAAGCGCGGCGTGGATACGCGCGTGATGACAGCGATTCGCATGGAAGAGCTGGCGGAGCCGTACATCCGTCGTCGTGCCATGCGGCATCTCGAGCAGCGGCGGTTGGTGCTCTTCGCGGCCGGCACCGGAAATCCGTACTTTTCGACCGATACCGCTGCGGTGCTGCGCGGCATTCAGATGAAGGCCGATGTCATCATCAAGGCCACCAGTGTGGACGGCGTCTATTCCGCCGATCCGAAGAAAGATCCAAACGCGGTGAAGTACGAGACTGTCAGTTTTCGCGACGTCATGCTCGGCGAGCTCGCGGTGATGGACCAGACGGCCATCACGCTCTGCAAGGAAAACTCGCTGCCGCTGATCGTCCTCAACACTCACACTCCCGGTGCAATCGCACGCGCTGTGCGTGGCGAACGCGTCGGCACCTTCGTGTCATGATCCCCGACATTCTGAAGGCCACCAAGGCCGGTATGGAGAAGGGCATCGAGAACGCCAGGCGCGAATTCTCGACTGTACGCACCGGCAAGGCATCGCCAAACATGCTCGACACAATTCAGGTCGATGCGTACGGCTCGATGGTGCCTTTGAATCAGGTCGCTTCCATTTCGGCGCCGGAAGCACGCACGCTCCTCGTCACGCCATTTGACAAGGGCCAGGCGAAGGTGATCGAGAAAGC
Organism: Gemmatimonadaceae bacterium; assembly: GCA_031380785.1. Lineage (GTDB taxonomy): Bacteria > Gemmatimonadota > Gemmatimonadetes > Gemmatimonadales > Gemmatimonadaceae > JACMLX01. Next base: position 4,010 of record JANMWU010000893.1, on the reverse strand, counting down.
GATCCGCGAGTCGGATCTCGGGCTCGATCCGGCGCATCAGGGCAGCGTGATTCGCGTTCCGCTGCCGTCAATGAATGAGCAGCGGCGCAAGGAGCTGGTGAAGATCCTGCACAATCTGGCCGAGGACGGCCGGGTGGCGATCAGGCATGCACGAACCGACGCGCGCGACAAGCTGAAGAAGCTCAAAAGCGTCTCCGAAGATGAAGTGAAGCATGCCGAAAAGGAGCTGCAGAAGTTGCACGACGATTTCATCGCAAAGCTGGAAGCGGCAGTGAAGTCGAAGGAAGCCGAGATCATGGAAGTCTGAGGACGGTCGTGGCCACGACGTCGACGCTCTCCACCCCAGACCTGCTCGAGCAGGTTCGACTGGCCGGCATGCCACCGAAGCACGTGGCCATCATCATGGATGGCAACGGGCGCTGGGCGCGCGAGCGACTGATGCCGCGGCCCTTCGGGCATCGCTCGGGCATGAAGGCGGTGCGCGAGGTGGTACACGGTTCGATTGAGGCCGGCCTGCAGCATCTGTCGCTGTTCGCGTTTTCGCAGGAGAACTGGCAGCGCCCGACGACCGAAGTGTCGGCACTCATGTCGCTGCTCGAGGAGTACATCGCGGGCGAAGTCGCCGAGCTGTCGGAGCGCGGCGTACGCGTGCGGATTCTTGGCGAGCGTGACCGACTGACGGAGGGCGCGCGCAAGGCGGTTGAGTTGGTGGAGCGCACGACAGCGCATAACGACACGCTGACGCTCAACATTTTTATCTCGTACGGAAGTCGCACGGAGCTGGTGCGCGCCACACAGTCGCTGGCACGCGACGTGGCGCAAGGCATCATGGCACCGGCGGATATTGACGAAGAGGCGATCAGCGGCCGGCTGATGACCGCCGGTATGCCGGATCCCGATCTGCTGATCAGGACATCCGGTGAGCAGCGCGTGTCGAACTTTCTGCTCTGGCAGCTCGCGTACACCGAGTTCTACATCTCCGGTGTGTTGTGGCCGGACTTTGGTCGCCGCGATCTGTTCACGGCGATCCTCGACTACAAGCGGCGCGAGCGTCGGTACGGAAAGGTTTCCGTCTGAACAGCGGGATGCCCGAGCTCGCCAAGCGCGTTATCGTCGCGCTCATTATCGCACCCATTGCTGTCATCGCCGCATGGTTCGGTGATGCTGCGCTGGCAACACTGCTGAGCGTTGTTGCCGGCGTGGCGGCATGGGAACTCTGTCGCATGGTACGCTCATCGGGCGTGGCGCCGCTCGACGGGTTGACGATCGCGCTGTCGGCCGTGCTGCCGTTGGTCACGCACGGCGCCCGACTCAGCCTGCTGAATCCGGGGCCGGCCTGGTTTGCGGTCGCGCTGATCGTGGTGATGGCGGCGACGATCTTCAGTCGTCGGATCGAAGAACAGCCGTTGGTCGCCGCCGCCGCAAGCGTCTTCATCGCGCTGTACGTTGGCGGCGCGTTGAGCTTCGCATACGCGCTGCGCTACGACAACTACGCCATCGGTCGCGCGAGCCAGTGTCTGGTGCTGTTGCTGCCGGTGTGGCTCACGTGGAGCAGCGATACCGGCGCGTACTTTTTCGGACGCCTGCTCGGGAGGACGAAACTGATGCCGTCGGTGAGTCCGGCCAAAACAGTCGAAGGCGCGCTTGGTGGTGTCGCGCTGAGCGTCGTGATGTGCTGGCTCTTTGTGCGGATACTGCTGGTGCCGCAGGGTCAGCTTGGAATGTCGCCATTCGGGATGACGCTCTTCGGTGTCGCGATCGCACTGGCAGCGCAACTCGGTGATCTGTTCGAGTCGCTGCTGAAGCGCGAGGCCGGCGTCAAGGACAGTTCGGGTTTGCTGCCTGGACATGGCGGATTTCTCGATCGTGTCGACAGTCTGCTTTTCGTGCTGCCGGTGGCGGCCTTGCTGCTGGATCGCCTTCTCATTCCGGCGCCGCACGCATGACAGCCCGCGGCGTGGCGATCCTGGGCTCCACGGGATCGGTCGGCACTACCGCGCTGCGGGTACTGGACCGCCAGCGCCAAGCGTTCGTGGTGCGCGCACTCACCGCATTCAGCAACGCATCGTTGCTGCGCGAGCAGGTTGCGGCATTCGCACCGACTTTTGTGGGACTGGTGCAGGCCGACAGCAACGCGTGCGCCTCGTGGTGCAGCGGTCCCGAATGCCTCGTGTCAGCTGCGACGCGCCACGATGTCGAAACCGTCATCAACGCCGTTGTCGGTGCCGCCGGGCTGCGCGCGACGCTGGCGGCACTCGACGCGGGCAAGCGCGTGGCGCTGGCCAACAAGGAGACGCTGGTGATGGCGGGCGGTCTGGTCACGGCGGCGGCGCGACGCGGCGGCGGTGAACTGGTACCGGTCGACAGTGAACATTCGGCCATTCTGCAATGCATCGCGGGCCGCCCCTTGTCGGAAGTGCGCCGCCTGATCATCACCGCGTCAGGCGGGCCGTTCCGCACGTGGGACGCCGCACGCGTGCAGGCGGCGACGGTCAGTGACGCACTGAATCACCCGACGTGGTCGATGGGCCGGAAGATCACCATCGATAGCGCGACGCTGGCCAACAAGGCGCTCGAAGTGATCGAAGCGCACCATCTGTTCGGCGTTCCATACGATCGCATCGAGGTGGTGGTGCATCCACAGAGCGTGGTGCATTCGTTTGTCGAGTTCGTTGACGGCAGTGTGCTGGCGCAGGTCGGTGTGCCGAGCATGGAGTTGCCGGTGCTATACGCGCTGACTCATCCGGACCGCATCGTGGACGCAGGGGTACCTTCCTTCGACCCGGTGGCGGCGTCACCGCTGACGTACGAACCGGTCCGGCACGAGGTGTTTCCCGCACTGCGTCTCGGTATCTCGGCGGGGAAGCGCGGTGGTGCTGCTCCAGCCGTGTTCAACGCCGCGAACGAGCAGGCAGTGGCGCGGTTTCTGAATGGTGAGTTGTCGTTCGGCGGCATCGCGCGCGCGATTGAGAGCGCGTTGGTCGCGATTGGCGACGTGGAAGGAGATACCCTCGAGGCGCTGGTGCGGGCCGATGACGCGGCACGCAACCATGTGCGGGAGTTCGCATGAGAATTCTGCCGTTTCTGGCGCCGCTCATCGTATTTGGCGTAGTGGTGTTCGTTCACGAGCTGGGTCATTTCCTGGCGGCGAAGGCAGTCGGCATTTATTCGCCGGTATTTTCGCTGGGTTGGGGCCGTCGGATCTGGGGTGTGAAACGGGGGGAGACAGACTACCGTCTCTCGCTTTTTCCGCTCGGCGGTTATGTCCGTATGGCGTCGCGTGAGGACGAAGCAATGGCGGCGTTTGAGGGCGGCGCCACGCGCGGGAATCTTGCCGATCAGGCAGCGCAGCAACGCGGTGAACCCGGCGTGCCATGGGACCAGGCGGCGCTGGTTCCATTCGGACCGAAGCCCGTGCCCGAAAACCGCTGGTTCGAGTCGAAGCCATTTCTGGCCAAGGTGTTTGTGCTCATGGCTGGCGTGACGATGAATTTTATCCTCGCGATCGGCGTGGTGATGTCTCTGGTCATGACCGGTGGAATTGCCAATCCCGCAGCTGTGATCGGGTCGGTTTCGCCAGGATCACCCGCTGCATCGGCGGGCCTGCTCGCGGGCGACAGCATTGTCAGAATCGCCCTGGCACCGATTGGCGGCTGGAAGGATCTTGTGACCGCGGTCACTGCCAGTCCGGGCGTTCCGCTCGAATTCGCGCTGGTCAGGGGTGGCCAATCGGTCACGGTGTTCATGACGCCAAAGGCAACGGTTGACACCAATCCGCGGAACGGCGCCGTGCGCACACTTGGACGAATCGGAGCCGGCGGTTCACGCATCCGGCTCGGCGTGGGTGATGCGTTCGTCGAGGCGGTCGATGGGACGTGGCAGACCGTTGTTCAGACGGTCGATGTCGTGGGCGGCCTGCTGGTCGGCAAGGTGTCGCCGAAGCAGCTCGGCGGGCCTCTGATGATCGCGCAGGCTTCAGTCCAGCGCGCGCAGTCGGGTGGCCTTGAGGG
>JANMWU010000071.1:0-2080 GCA_031380785.1 Gemmatimonadaceae bacterium | reverse complement strand
CCGCGACCGTGCGTGCCGATCACGAGATCGCTGCACAGGCAGCTGCTGTCGTCCTTCACCTGAATGTCGCGCACTGAGATCGCCGGCATGTCCAGGCGCAGCGATTCCCAGTGATCGCCGTCGTCGTAGCTCACCCACATTTGCGCATCGGTCGCCGCGTAGAGCAATCCTTTCTGACGTGGATCTTCGCGGATTGAGTTCGATACGTTGCCGGCGGCGATACCGGTGTTGATTTCCGTCCACGTCCTGCCGCCGTCGTGTGTGCGAAGGAAATGCGGATTCATGTCGTCGAGGCGCAGCGTGTTGGCCGCGGCGTACGCCGTCTGCGTGTCGAAGTGGCCGGCCTCGAGATTGTAGATGCGCGTCCATGGCTTCATCGTCGACGGCGTCACGTTGGACCAGCTGGTACCGCCATTCGTGGTGATCTGCAGCGACCCGTCATCACTGCCCGTCCACATGACGTTCACATTCCTGGGTGACAGCGCGAGCGCCGTGATTGATCCCGCCGGCGCCACTTTCACGGTACTGGCGTACTGACCCGCTGTCGCCGGTACGTCCCACGTCTGCCGGGTGAGGTCGGGGCTGATGCGACTCCAGTGCGCACCACGATCGGCCGACTTCCAGACCGCATTTGATGCGTAAAACATCATCGCCGCGTTCACCGGCGAAAAGTGCAACGGCATGGTGCGCACGTTGCGACTGAACCCTTCCATGTCGGGGCCGACAAACGTGGTCTGACCGGTCTTCCGATTGTACAGCGACACGCCTTGGCGCATGCTGCCGTAGACCATGTCGGGATCGCGCGGATCGGGCGCCGCAATGCCGTACTCCTGGATGTTCACCGGATGCCAGTCGTGAAACGTGATCTGGCCATCATCGGAGCGGCTGGCCACGCACGCCGAACCGGAATCCTGCTGTCCGCTGCACACGCGATATGGGAAGGCGTTGTCGGTGGTGACGTGGTACATCGCCGCCGTCCCCTGATTGTACCAGTTGCTCCATGACAGACCGCGATTGCCGGAGACCACTGCACCCTGATCGCTGACGACAAGAATGATGTTGGGATCGATCGGGTTGACCCAGATCTTCTGATAGTCATCGCCACCCGGCGCGCCGCGCACTGCACTCCACGAATAGCCCGCATCTTCAGTGCGCCACATCACCGTCGAAGCGCTGTACACGACACTCTCATTCTTCGGATCGACAAACAGCGTGGGCAGATCACCGCCACCGATGCGCGCCATCGCGCGCGAATCGGTCATCCGACCGGACTGACTCGGCATGCCCGGCATTTGCACCGCCAGCGCCCAATGCTCGCCCGCGTCGGCTGACTTGTAAAACGACACCGTACTCGGCGTGCCCATCGTGGCGACATTCGCGACCGTGGCATACAGCACGTTTGGATTGCTGAGCGATTGGGCCAGGTTCGCCTGATTGAGCGCCGGCAGACCGTCAGTCAGCTGCTTCCATGTCGTGCCGCCATCCACCGACTTGAACATGCCACCGGCGCCAGCGAAACCCTGCCCCTCGATGAAACTCTGCTGCTGCTGCCAGAGCGTGGCGTAGAGCACGTTCGGATTCTTCGGGTCGATCCGGATGTCATTGGCGCTGGTGTATTCGTCACGATACAGCACTTTATCGAACGTCCGGCCGCCATCCAGTGAACGGAAGATGCCGCGCTCAGGGTTCGGGCCATACGGATGGCCGAGTACCGCCACGAAGAGCCGATCCGGATTGGTGGGATCGACGTCGATCATGGCGATCATCTGGCTGTTGCGCAGTCCGAGATGCTCCCACGTCACGCCGCCATCGGTGGACTTGTACATGCCGTCGCCGACCGCGAGGTCAGGTCGGATGATGCCAGCGCCGCTGCCGACGTAGATGACATTGGGATTCGACGGTGCAACGGCGATCGCGCCGATCGATCCGGTGGGCTGCTTGTCGAAAATCGGCAGCCAGTTCGAGCCGTAGTCCGTCGAACGCCACACGCCACCGTTGTCGAAACCGATGTAAAACACATTCGGCTGGCTGGGCACACCGGCGAGCGCGCGCGCACGACCGCCGCGCACCGGACCGATAT
>JANMWU010000815.1:0-2510 GCA_031380785.1 Gemmatimonadaceae bacterium | reverse complement strand
CGAGCAGCGGAGAGACGTACGTCTCCAGCTGCGGATCCGTCGCGCCTTCGTTCACACATTCCATAGCCGCGTTGCAATACGGGATGAACACAACGCTGTAGTTCGACAGCGCGCGATCCTGGAAGTAGAGGCGCACCTTCTTGGTGCTGTCCGGCGTGAAGCGGATGGCCGGCTGGAATTCGGCGTGCGGGCGGGCCATCGCATCCTTCCAGGTCTTCACCTTGAAGTTGATCGGCGCCGTCGCAAGCGTGCACGGCTTCAGCCACTCGGTCGGCCCATAGGTGTTGTTCGACGGGTTGCAGAGAGAGTTGGCCGGCATCGCGATGATATGCTGGGTCGTGGTGCCCAGGATCACGATGCTGCCCTTCGTCGGGTCGACGGTGAAGCTCTCGACCGTGGTATCGCCCAGCACGGCCACAGCGGGGTACTGCGTGCCCATGCCTGGATACAACACTGTGAAATTAACGTCGAGCAGCGTCTTTACGGCGGCAGACGTCGTCAGGTAGCCGGAGCGCTGCGTATTGACTGGGGCTGGGCCGGTGGAGTCGGTACTACATGCGGTGACCGTAGCCGCGAGCACCAAGGCACTGAGGCCGAGGATGCGGCGGGTGTACTTGCGAGGATGTTGCATGCGGATTCGGGTGTGAGTGGTGGGACAGCGATTGAAATGCTGGAACGCTTTAATGGTTGAGCACGCCATGTGCCTGCCGGGCTCGGCCATGGGAGCCGGGCACCCAAACGCATGAATTCCCGGCCCCGTGAAAGCCGATTCTCAGGGGGAGTCTCGTTTTCCTGACCGGCAAACCGTTACAAATGACGCCCTGGTCCGGAGCCTGAAATCGACCGTGGCACGACTCTCGCATGGCGGACTGATCCATTGCGGATCGCAAGTCTGATGGCAGGTCGCAATACATGAGCTCGGCTTTATCGGCCGTTGGTGTGACTCATTCCTGGCCGGCCAGGATCGTTCTCGCGCGGACGCAAGCCGCGTGAAAATGCTTCGTTTCAAGGGGTCAGAGTTATTGAAACGCCCCGCGTTTCAAGATATCTGTCCCCTTGAAACTCGAAAGCTCCCCCCGCGATCCCCGCTGACCGCTATCCGGGCGAACGGGTGCGCGGCCTCTCCAGGCTGTCGGCGATCACCGCAGCGCTCAGCACCGTCGCGATCAGGAGCAGTGACGGCACCACCGTGATCCACCACGCCGACCGCATGTAGGGCAATCCGTCCTGCAGCATGCTGCCCCAGCTCGCCTGTGGGGGGCGGACGCCGAGGCCGATGAACGAAAGCCCGGCTTCGACCGCGAGGAGATCGGCGAGCAACAGCGTTGCCGATGCCGCGACGGGGTTCACGAGCTGCGGCATGACGTGACGCTGCAACAGCCACCAGGGCGCCGCTCCGACGGCGCGCGCGGCCTCGACGAACGGCCTCGCACGCACCTCGCGCACAAGCACATACACAAGGCGACTGGTACCTGTCCACGCCGTCGCACCAAGCACCAGCGACAGTGTCGCGGCGCCAAGTGGGCCAAGCAGTACCGCGACCGTGAGAAAGACCAGGACGCGCGGCAGGCTTCGCACAACATCCACCGCCGACATCAGGACATCACCGGTGCGGTCGCTGACGGTCGCCGCGCACACGCCCCACGCGCACCCGATAATGGTGGCGACCAGCGTGGCCAGCGCCGCGACGGTGAGTGACGTTCGCGCGCCGAACACGATGCGGCTCAGAATGTCGCGGGAATACGGGTCAGTGCCAAACCAGTGTGCCAGCGATGGTGCACTGTTCTTCAGCTGCACGATGTCAAGCTGTGCGGCCGGGTCGAATGGTGCCAGCCACGGCGCGAGAACGCCGGCCGCCGTGATCACGAGCAGGACGACGACGGCAGCGGTCGCGCGGCGATCAGGCATCGCTGGTTCGTTCGGCGCTCTGGCGCGGATCGGACAGGCGGATGATCAGGTCGATCATCAGACTGCTCATGGCCACCAGCAGCGAGACGACAACGATCGCACCGCTCACCACGGGGACGTCACGCTGTGCGACAGCGCGCACAACCTGGCTGCCGAGCCCTGGCCAGGCGAAGACCACTTCGATGATGACTGACCCGCCCACCATCACGGGCAGCATCAGTCCGATGACGGTGATGAGCGGGGTGATGGTCGTGGGAAGCGCATGCCGCACCAGCGTCGCGAGGTCGCTGCGTCCCTTGGCGCGGGCGGTGCGGATGAAGTCCTGACCTGCGGCTTCGGCGGTGGCCACGCGCTGCTGGCGTGCGACCGCCGCGCCCCATCCGAGCGCCAGGGTCATCGCCGGCAAGCATAAGTGCCACAGTGAGTCAAAAAGACGCTCGCTGGTGCTGCCGATCGCGCTGGTGACAGGATCATTCATGCCGCCGATGGGAAACCAGGCCGCGGCGTAGCTCAGCGCACCAATCAGCGTGATGGCCAGTACGAATTCCGGGACGGCATAGAGTGCAGTCAGCGCGCGGCCGAGGATCCGGAACAGCGTCCAG
>JANMWU010000798.1:0-7630 GCA_031380785.1 Gemmatimonadaceae bacterium | reverse complement strand
CTCGATCAACCCTTCCGGGAGCGCGGCGCAGTTCAGCTGAATGAATGGCTTGTCGCGACGGTCGCTCTGATCGTGCAGCGCGCGGGCCAGCAGTTCCTTGCCGGTGCCGGACTCACCTTGCAGCAGCACCGTCGCGCGCGTTGGCGCCGCCATGGCAACGGTCTGCATCAGACGGCGCATCACCTGACTGTCGCCGATGATCTGTCGTTCGTTACGGAACTCCATCACCTCGCGCCGCAGTGCATCGTTTTCGCGGCGCAGGCGGACCAGTTCGAGCGCCTGCTCCACCGCCAGTTCCAGCTGCTGCGGCCGCACCGGCTTGGTGATGTAGTCCACCGCGCCGGCCTTGATGCTCGCCACCGCATGTTCGATCGAGGCGTACCCGGTGAGCATGATCAGCGGCACATCGTACCCCTCGCGCCGCAGCAGCGAGAGAAACTCGAGCCCTGAGAGGCCGGGCATCCGGTAGTCGGAGATCACCAGATCGATGTCACCACGGGCCAGGACCTGAAGCGCCTCGGGGACGTTCCGGGCGCCGATCGGTGTGTGACCGGCCTGCTCCAGCGTGTCTTCCAGAATCAGGCCGACACTGGGCTCATCATCGACGTACAGGATCGTGGCCATGCCGGGGCAGCTGCGAGTAGTGAGCCTGACGCGTACGGCCGCGAGCCAATCCGCACCGTCCAACCCGCGCACAGATGTTCAAGCGGCAAAACGTTCCGTCCGATACCTCACAAGAGTAGAACCGCGATTGGCGGGTGCAAGGCGCGTCGGGAAGGTTCTGCCGCTACAACAGGGTCTCATCCTCAGGGGGCGAGGTAGATGCGGGTTACCACCTCACAGGCACAGCGGTCGCAACTGGAGTACATCCAGGGCAATCTCCAGCGGCTGGTGAAGGCACAGGACCAGGCCGCGACGGGGAAGCGTTTCCAGCGTGGATCGGAGGATCCGGCCGCGACCGCCGACGTCTTGCGCGCCGACGGCACTCTGGCCGCATACACGCAATTCGGCCGAAACGGCGAGCTGGCGATTGGCCGGGCGACGGCCGAAGACCGCGTGCTGAATAACGTGCAGCTGATCACCGAGCGGGCCCGCGAACTGGCCTCGGCGCAGATCGGCTCCACCGCGGACGCCCAGACGCGCCTGATCGCAAAGGCAGAAGTGGACCAGCTGATCGAGGCGGCGGTGGGCCTTGGCAATACGCGCTCCGACAACGGCTATCTGTTCGGCGGTTCGCAATCCGCGCAGGAGCCGCTGGCGAATACGCCGAACTCCTCGCCGCCATACACGACCGCCACCACTGCGCCGGCCAATCCGCAGTTCGAGATCGCCAGCGGACAGCTCTCGGCGCCGAATCACAACGCACACGAAATTTTCGTCGATACCAACGTGATGGTCGCACTGCGCGATCTCTCCACGGCGCTCGGCACCAACAACGTGTCGGGCATCTCGGCCGCGATGCCGGCGCTCGACAGTGCCAGCGACAAGATCGGCCGGTTGCTCGGTGAAGTGGGCGCGACGGTTAACCGTTACGAAACAATTCGCACCGAACGCGGCGAAGCAACGGTGGATACGAAGGCGCGCCGCTCGATGCTGTACGACATCGATCTGTCAGAAGCGGCGACCAATTTCGCGCAGGCGCAGTCGGCATATCAGGCGGCGCTGAGCGCGGCCAACAAGGTCATCAACCTCAACGTGCTGGACTACCTGCGATGAGTTCCGCCACGGCTTCGGCCGAAGTGCTGACGCTGAATTCGATGCTGCTCGGCCCGCTCGATCTTCGTGCCGAAACGGTGATCACATTCCCGACCGGACTGCCGGGATTCGTATCACTGCGCCACTTCGCGCTGGTTGAAACTCAGCGCGACGATCTGGTGTGGTTGCAGAGCGTGGACGACGCTGCGGTGACCTTTCTGCTCACTGACCCGTTCACGGCGGTGCCCGGATTCGAGGTGGACATTCCGGCGGCCGATCTGGCCACGCTCGGCGCGACTGCGAGCGAGCCGGCGCTGCTTGTGCTGGCAGTGGTGCAGCTGGAAGGTGGGCAACCGTCCACCGCCAATCTCCAGAGTCCGATCGTGCTGGATCGTGAGCGAAGGGTGGGCCGCCAGGTGGTGCTGCCCGATTCCCGCTACGGCATGCACCACCCGATCACGATCATCTGAAGGCGATCGGCTCCCTGGCCAAGTCAAACGACAAGCGAGTCCTTTAGACACGCGCCAACATTCGTCAGCACCCGCGACCAATCACCGCGCGCGTGCTGCCGGAAAAGTCGCATTCTGACATACCACGGTGTCTGACTGCCGCTGCCGGCCCAGCGCCAGTCGGGAACGTGCGGAACGAGCAGCCAGACAGGCACGCCGAGCGCACCGGCGAGGTGCGCAATGCCAGTATCCACAGTCATCAACACATCGAGTGTGCACAACTCACGCGCGGTGGCGAGCCAGTCGCCCGATGCTGAGTACTCGCACGCAATGCCGGGCAGTTCGCCTTTGCGGACATCGTGCTGCATGCAGACGAATTCAACATTGGAATGCGCCAATAGAACTTCGCGCATCGGCTGAAACGACATTGATCGCGCGGAATCGTTTCGATGGGCTGGGTTCCCCGCCCATACGAAGCCAACCCGCTTCACCGGGCCCGCGGGCCGTGGCGGCCAATCCGGCAGCGCCAGATACGCCGCTCCGCTGTCCCATTCCGCATCCACGCCAAGCCGGTACGGCAACGAGAGCAGCGGCACGCAGAAGTCGGTCTCGATGCGCTGATCTCGCGAAATGGCATCGTAGCCGGCCGCACGCAACAGCGAAACGCAATCCGGCTGACAACTCACCACCACCTGTGACGCCTGCAGCAAGGTCGGATGTCGTGAGAAGCGGATGAACTGGAACTGATCTCCGACGCCCTGCTCGCCCATGATCAGAATCGTCTTGCCGTGCAGTGACTCGCCATTCCAGACTTTCGCCGCCGTTCCGGAGCGGGGCAGCGGCCGCGACTCGAAGTCGTGCCAGCCGGCCGGCGCGTCGCCAAGGAGAAAATGCAGATACGCGCGCGTGACGCGGGCGCCGGACGAGTCGGGACGCGCGCGCAGGCTGGCATTGCACCAATGCAGCGCGCCCGAAAAATCAGCCAGATCGTGGCGGATCATCGCGGCGGTCAGCAGAGCAACTGGATCACTTGGGGCGAGGCGCAGGGCGGCCTGAATCTCGGTCCAGGCTCGGTCGGGTTGCTGCGCCTCGCGCAGTGCGGCGGCCAGCGCCGATACCACTGCAGGGTCGTTGGGATACGCGGCGCGGGCACGCGCAAAGCAGGGCACGGCATCGGCACCGGCGCCGACATCCACCAGCGCCTTGCCGAGCGCAAATTCGACTGTGGCGTCGGCTCGTGAGGCAACGCGCACGGCGTGGCGGAGTGTCTCGCGCGCGTCGAGTGTGCGACCGACGAGCACCTGCGCGTTGGCCAGAATCAGATGCAGGTCGAGCAGCGCGGGCGCCTGTGCGACCGCCTCCTGGTAGCAGCGAATGGCGCTCGCGCGATCGCCGGTCTCCGCCAGTGCCGCGCCTTCAGCACAGAGCGCGGCCGCCTTGAGCTCCACCGAAATCACCACCGCGACAGTCATTCTCTGACAGTGCAAAGCGTGTCGAGACGTGCGCGCACCAGTGAGATCACCGGCGCCCACTCGAACAACGATTGCTGGCGCACGATTTCCACTGACCTGTACCACGGCGTGTCGGTCCGCCCGAGCATCCATCGCCAGTCGGGCACGAATGGAATCAGCAGCAGCGTCTTCACGCCAAGCGCGCCGGCGAGGTGCGCCACCGATGTGTCCACCGTGATCAACAGATCGACCTGCCGCAATGCGTGCGCCGTGTCGTTGAAACTGTGAAGCGCACCGCCGAGATCACGCACTGCTCCGCGCAGCGGCTCGGCGAGCGTCACATGACCGTCGTGACGCTGCAATGAGACAAAGTCCACCGGTGATGCAGTGAGCAGCGGCGCGAGCAACCGCGGCGCGATCGACCGCCGGGCATCGTTGCGGTGTTGCGGGTTCCCTGACCACACCAGCCCCACCTGCGCGCGTTTCGCTGCCGCCACGCGCGCAACCGCTGCCGGACACTCGCCGACCGTCTGCAGATACGCCGCGCCCTGGAGCAAATCCGGCGAGTTGATACCGAGCAGCTGCGGCAGCGACATCAGGCTGGCGCGAACGTCATGCGCGGGAATCGGCGCACCGTCTGCCACCACTGTCGCTACGCCCGGCAGCGTTCCGAAAAGTGGGACCAATGGCGCGCTGCATCGCAGCGTGACATCGCCGCCTCGCGCCGCGACGCCTGACGCAAAGCGCGCGAACATCACCTGATCGCCAAGTCCCTGTTCGTGGTCCAGCAGGATGCGCTGGCCGTTCAGCGGAGTGCCATCCCACAGCGGAGTTGTGAGTCGCGCCGTTGTCAGTGGCAGATCGGGCACCTGCCAGCGCTGCTCATGCTCGCGCCAGCCGTCGCGCCACCGGCCGAGTGTCAGCAGGTGCAGCGCACGCGCGTAGCGCACGGTGGCGGAGTGTGGTTGCAGCGACAACGCGGCGTCATACGTGTCACGCACTGTTTCCCACTCACCGAAATCCTTCATGATTTCGGCTGAATTGATCAATGCCGAAACGTTCGCCGGATCAAGCTCCATCGCGCGCGTGATCGCGTGCAACGCCTGTGTCGGATGGCCGGCGGCCTGCAGCATTGCACCGAGGTTGGCAAATGCATCGCTGCGCTGCGGATTGCTTTGCGCAATGGCGTGAAATGCGCGCACGGCATCGTCACAGGCACCGCGTCGCCGCAGCGCATCGGCGTGGCGTACCTGTGTGTCGTATGACGTGACTGACGCCACCGGCCGGGCGTGGTTCGGAGCGCGTCGGGTGCGCGTCATGCGGCGTGTCCGTCAAGCCAGTGATCGATGGCGCGATTTACCTGCGCCGCGACCGACGCCCAGTCACCGGCTTTCGCCTGACGCACGATGCGCACCGATGGATAGAACATTGAATCGCCGGTGCCGCGCCCCCACCGCCACTCGGCCGGTTGTGCAACCATCACCCACGTTGGTATGGCGAGGGCGCCAGCGACGTGCGCCACCGCCGTGTCAACCGTCAGCACAACATCGCAGCGCGCGATCACGTGCGCCGTATCGGCCATGTCTGCGCAGCGTGGCGCGGCGTCAACGAAGCGCGCGCACAGTTCCGGATCGATGCGCTCGAGTTCAGCCCGGCCGGCCCCTTGTTGCAGCACAATGATCTGCACATCGTCTCGAGCGAGCACGGCATTCAGCGCCGACAGGGGCATTGATCGGAACTGATCGTCGGCGTGCACGGAATTTCCGGCCCACACCAGACCGATGCGCATAGTGTGCTTTGCTTTCGCGCCCAGCGATTGCGCTACGTCTGGTGCGATGCCTGGGGCGGCAAGGTACGGCACCAGTTCAGCGTGCATGTCGGCGCCGGTTCGCAGCAGATGCGGCAGTGACAGCAGATCGACGTGTACGTGATGCGGCGGCGCCGGCAGATCGGATGCGACGACAGCATCGATATAAGCAGCAGTTTTGAGCAGCCGCACCAGTGACGGTGCGGTCTGCAGCGTCACCCGTGCCGCGCCGTGGGCTCGCAGCAGCATCGCCCAGCGGACGAACTGCACCTGATCGCCCAGCCCCTGTTCGGCGCGCACCAGAATGTGACGGCCAGCAAGCGAGCTGCCGTTCCAGCGCGGACTGGCCGGATTGTACGGACGCTGCTGAAGCTCAGGGAGATCAAGTCGCCGTTCATACAGAAACCAGCCCTGATCGTAACGCCCACAGCTGCGCAACAGCATCGAATACGTGAGAACGAGATGCATGTCGTGCGATGACTGCATGCGAGTGCGTTCACAGAGTGCCAGCGCGTCGTCGAGCCGATCACGGCGATGCAGCAGCAACGCGGTTGTATTCGCAATCGATGGATCGTCGGGCGCGAGCGAGGCGGCGTGGTGTGCGGTCTCGAGTCCTTCGCTGATGCGGCCGGCCAGTCGCAGCGCTTCGGCCGCATCACGCCACGCCACCGCATCGGTGGGACGCAGCATCGCCGATGCCAGAAAGGCTGCTGCAGCCTGAGTTCTGTCACCGGCCATGCGATACGTCTGCGCCAGCTGCGTGTACGTGTCGGCCCGCGATGTGTCGAGTGCGATGGCGCGAATCAGTTCGCGTTGCGCGTCGTGCAGTCGCGCTGCACCGCGCAACGCCACGCCATGCAACGCCGCGATGTCAGCATCATGCGGTGCGAGTGCCACGCCGGCCGCATAGCGCTCAAGCGCAGCGTCGGTCCTGCCCAGTTGCAGGGCGCGGGCGCCGGCCACGCATTCCGCCAGCGCACGATCACGCCGCGACGCAGCTCCTGGTCGGAACGCGGATCGAAGAGAGGGTCGCGGCGGCATGTCGACCTGAGGATCGGCAGGAAAACAGACGACGCTGAAGCGACCGCGGCAATACGCTCAAGTCCCATACGCTGATGCCGAGACTCGGGGGGGACCGGTTACCGACTCTCGGTGCCGCGAGGAGCACGGATGCTCCATCAGTCAATCACGGAGGATTTGTCCCATGCGTATTAACACCAACGTTGGCGCGCTGAACTCGGCCAAGAATGCGTTCGTCAACAACATGGCCACGGAAAGCTCAATGCGGAAACTGTCGTCGGGTCTGCGGATCAGCCGCGCCGCCGACGATGCCGCCGGCCTTTCCATCGCCAACAAGCTGCGCGCCCAAAGCCGCTCGCTGACCGTTGCCGCCGCGAACTCGGAGCAGGGCAACGCGATGCTGCAGATCGCGGAAGGTTCGGCCTCGACGATTCAGAAGATCCTCGAGCGTCAGAAGGAACTGATCATCCAGCGCGAATCGACCGGTAACAACAGCTCGGTGACGGGCACGTTGAACACCGAAATCAGCACGCTCAGCTCGGAAGTGGATCGCATCATCAACTCCACGAACTTCCAGGGTTCGACGGTGTTCACCAGCCTCGCCTTCCAGGTCTCGGATGGCACGGCAGGCGGCTCGGTCACTGTGGACGCCACGCTGTCTGCGGCGAACGTCTCGATCGCCGGTACGGCCTCGATCTCTACCGTTGACACGGCGTTGACGGCGATCAACACCGTCCTCGCAAGCATCGGTGCCGGCCAGAACCGTCTCGACTACACGGTGCAGAACCTGAAGGCCGCAGTGGTGAACGTGAAGGCGGCTGAATCGACGATCCGCGATGTCGACATGGCTGAGGAAATGGCGAACTACACCAAGAACAACATCCTCACTCAGGCAGCGCAGGCCATGCTGGCGCAGGCGAACCAGAGCTCACAGAGCGTGTTGAGTCTCCTTCGCTGATCCTGAACGATCGTGATTGACGTGGCCGGCCGTGACGCTGTGGATGTCCCGGCCGGCCCACGCACTGGGGAGGGCACCATCATGGGAACAAGCATTTCAGGTACGAGCACCACGTCGACGTCGACGGGCACGATCAACATCGGCGGTCTCGCCTCCGGCGTGCAGTGGCGGGGTCAGGTCGACCAAGAAGCGGGCGGCGAAACCGCGCAAGAGGTCACGCCCCAGCGGGCGCCAGGGACAGATTCCGCGA
>JANMWU010000779.1:0-1522 GCA_031380785.1 Gemmatimonadaceae bacterium | reverse complement strand
GAGACTAAATAGTCTAACTTGGACTGAGCAGTATCCGAGCCGGTCGGCGTCAGCGCCACTGCTACGCAACGATATCCGAGGTTCACGATGGGCGAGAGTGTGCGAGTGATGGAAGCGGCGGACGTGGCGAAGCTGATAGAGCGACTCGACACGCGCGACGTCATGCGGCGCATGTTCCGGTCGCTCGGCGAAGGTCGTGCGGCGCAGCCACCGCAAACCCTGGCGGTCTTTCCCAGCGGTGCTGGCGATGTCATCACCTATCTCGGCGTGCTCGAGGATGCGGGCGTGTTCGGTGCCAAGCAGTCGCCGTACCTGTCGCGTCCGGATGGTGCGCTGATCACGGCGTGGACGACGCTGATGTCCATCGAGACGGGCCGGCCGCTGCTGCTCTGCGATTCACAGCGGCTGACCACCGAACGCACGGCCGCGACCACGGCGCTGGCGGTGGAGCTGCTCTCGCGGCAGGACGCGACGCGATTGGCAATCATCGGCACCGGGCCGGTGGCACTGGCACACTTGCGTCTCGTGCGCGGATTACGGCACTGGACCGAGATCCGCCTGCACTCGCGGGCATTGATGCGCACACTGGACTCGCACGAGGCGCTGCATGCGCTCGATCAGCGCGTGATGCTGTGCGGATCGGTGGGTCAGGCGGTTCGTGACGCCGACGTGGTGATGCTCTGCACATCGTCGGCGACACCCGTGCTTGATCCGGTCGATCTGACGACGAGTGCGCTGATCACATCCATCAGTACCAACGCACCGGGCGCGCATGAAGTCCCGCCGATTTCGCTGCATTCCATGGAGTGTTACTGCGACGACCGCGTCAGCACGCCGCTGATCGCGGGCGAGATGGTGCTGGCGGCAGCGGAGCATGGATGGTCGCCAGCAGATCTCGCGGGAGATCTCGGCGATCTGGTGGTTGGACGCGCTGCTCCGTCGGCGCACGACACGCACACATTTTTCCGTTCAATCGGACTTGGCCTCGAGGACGTCGCGATGGCGAAGGCGATTCTCGATCTCGCGTTGCAGGACGCCGCGCACTGACTTCTATCGGATTGCCTACATGGACATCAAGGAATTCGGCGTCGAGAGCTGGATGGATCGCTACGAAGATCACTGCGAGTACAATCTCGCCGAGACCTGCGTGGAGTCGCTGTTCATGCACGAGCTGCTGGCGCTGAGTGGCACTGATGGCTCGTTTCTGGACGCGTTGAAGGACATCAAGCTGACGTATGGCGCGATCGAAGGATCGCCGGCGCTGCGCGAACAGGTGGCGTCGCTGTTCACGTCGCAGCGAGCGGAGAACGTCACCATCACGCATGGTGCGGCCGGTGCCAACGCGCTGGTGTACGAAACGCTGGTGCGGCCCGGCGATCACGTGGTGTCGGTGGTGCCGAACTATCAGCAGCACTACTCGATTCCTGAAAGCTTTGGTGCGCGCGTGGAGCGGCTCTGGTTACGCGAGGAGGACGGCTACCTGCCCGACCTCGATGCGCTGCGCGCGATGGTGACGCCCGAC
>JANMWU010000758.1:0-1831 GCA_031380785.1 Gemmatimonadaceae bacterium | reverse complement strand
GACGGCGTGTATGTGGATGGCCAGCGCACTGTGGTCGGCGACATGACCGGTCCCACCGCCGCGCGCATCGTGCTCAGCGATCCGATGGTCGATATCGCCGTACTTGAAACCGCGCGCGGCGGGCTGCTGCGCGCGGGCATGGCGACGCGCTACGTGGATGTCGGCGCGGTGCTGAATGTGAAGGCCGATCATCTCGGCCAGAAGAACATTGACACGCTGGAACAGCTGGCCGAGATCAAGCGCACGGTGGTCGAGATCGCACGTGACACCGCGGTGCTCAATGCCGATGATCCACTCACGTTGCGCATGGCCGCGTATACCGAGGCGAAGCATGTGTGCTACGTGACGCTCAATCCCGATCATGAGCTGGTGCGTGAGCATATCCGCGCCGGCGGTCGCGCGATCGCGCTGGAGAATGGCATCAACGGATCGATGATCACGATCTACGATCACGGCGCGCACATTCCGCTGCTCTGGACGCATCTGATTCCGGCCACGATTGAAGGCAAGGCGCTGCACAATGTGCAGAACGCGATGTTTGCGGCGGCGATGGCGTTTGCGATGGGTGTGCGACTCGAGGATATCCGTCACGGACTGCGCACCTTCGACACCAGCTTCTTCCAGGCGCCGGGCCGCCTGAACGTGTACGATCAGCATCCGTTCCGGGTGCTGTTCGACTACGGCCATAACGCCGACGCGGTACAGCAGCTCTGTCAGCTCGCGACGCGCCTCGATGTGAAGGGTCGTCGCATCTGTGTGCTGTCCGCGCCCGGCGATCGTCGCGATCAGGACATCATGGCGATCGGCGAAGTTGCGGCCGAGTCACCATTCGATCACTACATCTGCCGCCGCGATGACAGCAAGCGTGGCCGCGGCGATAAGGAAGTGCCCACGATGCTCCAGCAGTCGCTGCTGGCGCACGGCGTCAGTGCCGATCGGGTCGAAGTGATTGTCGATGAGCAGGAGGCCATCGAGGCCGCGCTCAGAATGGCACAGCCGGGCGATCTGGTGCTGATCTTTGCCGACGCGCTCACGCGCGGCTGGAAGCAGATCACGCAATTCAAGTCGGATTCGACGCAGCAGACGCTGACGTCCGCAAAAAAGCAGGTGCCGCAAACCATCAGGCCCGACACAATCGAGCTCGCCGACGACACCCTTCCGCCACCCCCAATGAAGGATAAGCCGGTGCAGACTGCGGTTGCCCCAGTCGTTTCCGCGCCAGCAATTGTGAGCGCCGCCAGCACCTTTGCGACGCAACCTGTCGCGCAGACATCGGCATCCGGCGCGGCAGACATCGTGCGCGACGACCGTGGCGTGTACCTGGCCCGCGAAGCGAACGATTGAAGCAGCACGCGTAGCGAACACACATGTCGCGGCCCTCGCGCGAACCAGACCTCGAGTCGGGTTTCTCATCAGCGACGATTGTGGATTCGCGCAGACTGATGGGTCCCAACCTGCTGCATGCGGGGCTGGGTGCGGTACTGGATGTCTCGATCGACGATGACAAACCAGATTACAACTCAACGCTGCTCACGGCGTGGCATGAGCGCGCAGCGGCCATCGCCGACGCGCTTGGCTGGTCCGACACCGAGACCGCACAACGCGTCTATCCCGGCGGTGCCAGTCTGTTTGTGACGGCGCCGATCGATCAGTTGATGACCGCCACCGAAGTGGCCGAATCGGCTTGGGCTTTTGCCGAAGCACACGCGGGTGGTAGCGCCGCCGATGACGATCTCTCTCCACTTCTTGCATTCGCGGACGCTGAGATGCTCCGCGCACCGGACGGTCGCCGCCCGCTGCTCGAACTCTGGAACGAAGCCCAACGCCTCGG
>JANMWU010000744.1:0-1601 GCA_031380785.1 Gemmatimonadaceae bacterium | reverse complement strand
GGCGGAGCGGGGATGCGACGCACCAGTTGCTGCATCTGCAGCAGTTCGGCGCTGCCGAGGACCGCACGCACCGGACCCTGCGCGCCGCCGGTCGTGGTAAGCACGATGCGCTCTTCTTCGTCACGCGTCGGATAGCCGATGCGCAGCTCCACCATGAAACGATCGAGCTGTGCTTCCGGCAGCGGATACGTGCCTTCCTGCTCGATCGGGTTCTGCGTCGCCAGCACGAAGTACGGACGTGGCAGCGGATGCGTCACACCGGACACCGTGACTTCGCGCTCCTGCATCGCCTGCAGCAGCGCGGCCTGCGTCTTCGGCGGCGCGCGGTTGATTTCGTCGGCCAGCACAATGTTCGCGAACACCGGCCCCTGCACGAAGGTGAATACACGCCGACCGGTCGCCGCATCATCCTGCAGCAGTTCAGTGCCGGTGATGTCGCTCGGCATCAGGTCAGGCGTGAACTGAATGCGGTTGAAACTCAGATCCAGTGCCTGAGCTACCGTCTGCACCAGCAGCGTCTTGGCCAGTCCCGGCACACCGACCAGCAACGCATGGCCGCCGGCCAGCATGGTGGCGACGAGATTCTCGACGATCGCTTCCTGTCCAACGATGCGCTGCGCGATCTGCGCCACGAGAGCGTTGCGTGCGGCGCCGAGGCGCTCGAGCAGAGCAATGTCCTCGTGCGATCCTGCCTGAATTGGTGCGCTCATTGCCTGCTGGTGACACGCGTAAAGAGAAAGAACGCCGGCGACAGCATCGCCGTCGCACGCGTCACGGAAGGGTGAAACTCACCTGCGTTGTCGCCGGATGGTTCTCACTACGGAAGCGGGCAATCGCCATAAAGGTGCCACGCGGCAACGCCTCCTGCCACGTCGCATCGTAGTCGCGCGACTCATGTTCTTCGAGCAGATGCGTTCGCATCGGCTGCGTGAACAGCTTGCCGTCGCTCCACGCCCAAACATCGCGACCACGCGCATCGCGCACGATGAAGTCCACTTCCTGCCCATCGGCAAAACGCAGCTCGTGACGCTTTCCACTCGCGTTATTTGCAGTGAGTTCGAACGCCACGTTGTCTACGCCTGGTGTCACGCGAAGGTTGAGCGTGATCGGTACTCCCGCCGATGCGCGTTGCGCCATCGCCTCGCCTCGCGCCGGGAGCGACAGTGACTGCTTCTGTCCGTCCACACCGGCGTAAGTGAGCACCTGTCCAGCAGCACCCGTCCGCGTCAGCGGGGACGTGTGGTCTGTGCAGGCGGCGCAGCAAACAGCTGCGACGGCGAGCGCGCCAAGCGCGCGGAGGCGGGGCATCCGGGGACCTCGAAGAATTGTTGAGCCGGTCTATGTTATGTCAGGCTAATGGGCGAACCCATCTGTCGTCAACACGACCGCTCAGGTGTTTCGTCACATCTAAGTGTCGGTAGATTCGTGAGTTAAGGCAAGCGGGCCCGGCTGCTGCGTCGTGCTACGGACTAGCTCGGCAAGTCTCGCGCCAAGTATGCCTCAGTTCGCTTGAAATTCGCTTGCGAAAAATTTCACAAGCGGCTAGCCTTCCCCGCGAAATGACCGGTGAGAGCGCCAACTCAGGACTGAAGATGGCCGGC
>JANMWU010000742.1:0-2586 GCA_031380785.1 Gemmatimonadaceae bacterium | reverse complement strand
GCCAAGGAAGATCTCGGCAATCACTGGATTGTCGGACTCACACTGCGTCTCGATCGCGATTGGACGTGGGAGCAGCTGCGTCACATCGGCTTCAATATTTCGCGCGAGGGAAGTGCAGATCCCGGCGGAAAGACACAGGTCGGCGCATGGGAGATCATCCAGACTGCATCGTTCCAGGCGCTGCACGACGCGGAACGCACCTTCACACGCCTCGTGTTTCTGGATGCCGTCGATCCGCAGAATGCGCCACCGCTGCCGGCGCAGCCGCCCGATGTGCACTTCCCCGATACGATCAGGCTCACGTACACCGTCGAGCCGCGCTTCAGCGTTGTGCCGGCACAGGTCGATGTGATTGCGCCATTGAGCCTCACGCTGCCCGTCACTACGCCGCCGGCGCAGGTGCCAAAGATCGTGGCTGCCGGTCTCGCGCTTTCGGCGTACACACGGAACGAGGCGTATTCATCAACTGAACCGCGCCGGCGTTCGCTCTGGATCGAGTTCGATCAGCCACCGGCCGATCCGCACGATTCGTATTTCATTCGCCTGCTCGCGACGGCACCGGATCCATTGCTGTCAGACAATCGCTTCGAGACGTACGTCGCTCCCGAGGAAGCGCCGCTCGGCATCGATCCGGAACTCGTGCGCGTGATCACGCCGGCGCAGAGTGACGATGACGCGGGCCTGGATGCGATGCTGCCGATGCTGCCCGGCGAATCGCCACGGCATTTCATCGTGCCTGTACCGCCGGGCCTCACGCCTGACGGTCCGGAGATGTTCGGCCTGTTCACGTACGAGTTGCGGGTCGGTCACATCAGCATCTGGTCCACCGCGCAGGGGCGCTTCGGACGACCGCTGCGGAGTACCGGTGTGCAGCATCC
The DNA here is from genome assembly GCA_031380785.1 of Gemmatimonadaceae bacterium. GTDB lineage: Bacteria > Gemmatimonadota > Gemmatimonadetes > Gemmatimonadales > Gemmatimonadaceae > JACMLX01. The sequence goes on along the minus strand of JANMWU010000742.1, from coordinate 1,708 downwards.
CGCTCCCACGCTACTGTGCACCGCCAATCGCGACAATGATGCGGTCGTTGTTGAATCCACCTACGCGCAGGCGGTACTTAACGGCCGGAACATCACGGCCGAACCACCGCGCACGCAGATCTGGGCGTTGCTGTACGCACAGGTGCGTCAGGCCGATGACAACGACAACCGCAACATTCTGCTCGACGACCGCATCCTGTTTCCGCGCGAGCGCGCATTCGACTTCACGAAGTTCGGCACCGTCGCACTACCGGTTGGCGCGTTCGAGAATCGCGATGCGCCGATTCACGGGATCACGGTCTGGGGCGGTGACGAAGTGAGGGCAATGCTGGCGTCCCTCGGACTGCCGTCAGACTCGTCGCTGTCGGTGCTGTGTGTGGAGATGATGCCGACGCTGGCGGCGCTGCTGGATCGTGAGTTCGGCACGGCGAATGCAACCGTGTCATCGAGTCTGTTTTCGTCGGTGTTTGCCGAGCGATCCGGCCAGTCCGCGACTGCTGCGCGCGGCAGTATTGGGGCAGATGTGCAGACGCGGCCGTTGAGCGATGGGCTCGGGCACTACCGGATTTTGCGGACATCGCCGTTGACGGAGATTGTGGATATTTGTTGTACTGACTGTTGAGCGCGAGCGGTCCGTCGCGTCAGGCGATGGACCGCCGCTGTCAAATGAGCGGCCTTCGGCGCATCTTGCGGACCTATGCGTATGCCCGCCGCAACAGCCGTATCGTTCGCACTTCTGGCTTTCACAGCTGCAGACGGCCAGACCGGTGCGCGCGTTCCTGATCCGACCCCCGAAACCCGCAAGCATCTCATCGCGCGACGGGCGACAGGCCGAATCGTGCTTGACGGCCGTCTGGACGAAACCGATTGGCGCACGGCACCGATCGCGCGCGATTTCGCCCAGACGAAACCTGACTACGTTCCGACTTCGCGGTTTCCAACCGAGGTCCGCGTTCTCTTTGACGGCGACTTCCTTTATTTTGGCGCCTTCAATCGCGACAGCGCCGGTCTGTCGACGTTACGGGTGCCCGACCTGCGTCGCGACTTTGAGCCGCCTGAATCCGACGACTTCGCGATCACTCTCGGCCCGCTCGGCGATCACCGAACCGCTTACCAGTTCCACATCAGCCCACTCGGGTCGCAGGGCGACGTGCAAGCCTTCGACGGCGGCGATGCCTTCAATTTCAACTGGGACGCCATGTGGCGGACGCGCACGACGCGCGCCGACTCCGGCTGGATCGCCGAAGTCGCCATCCCGTGGAGTTCCTTGCGATATGCACGCGGCCTCTCCGCGTGGGACCTGAACTTTGTGCGCAGCACGCGTCGTGCCGGACAATTCAGCGCGTGGATGCCGTATCCCCGACAGTTCTCGTCATGGCGCCTCACCTTTGCCGGCGTCCTCGATTCCATAGAGCCACCGCTTCCACGCACCAATATTCGTATCCGTCCGTACGCACTCGGCGCAACGCAGCGCGACCGGACGCCTGGCGCCAGCAACGCCACGACGGGCAACGTCGGCGGCGAGATTATCTGGGCGCCGTCCGCGAACACACTCCTCGAAGCCACAGTCAACACCGACTTCGCGCAGGCCGACGTCGACCGACAGGTCGTAAATCTCACACGCTTCAGCGTCTTCTTCCCCGAGCGACGGCAGTTCTTCCTCGAGAATGCCGATCTGCTGAATGCCGGCGGACTGGGCGCCTCGTCA
>JANMWU010000719.1:0-3034 GCA_031380785.1 Gemmatimonadaceae bacterium | reverse complement strand
CGTGCTCTCCGAGAATCTGACGCAGACGGCGGTGCGCGATTTTCTGGCCGCCAACGGCGAGCCAGGCATCGGTGGCGGTCGCTTCTTCACCAACGCGATCGACACGCGCACGACCGGCGTGGATGTGGTCGCGAACTACGGGCTGAACTTTGGTCGCCGCGGCATTCTGCGACTTACCGCCGGCGCAAGCACGAACAAGAACACGATCACCGCGCAGAAGCAGGTGACGCCGCCCGCGCTGGCCGCGCTCAACGACGCGCTGTTCTCCCGAGTGGAACGTGGCCGGATCGAGAAAGGCCAGCCGACGAGCAATTTCGTTTTTTCCGCGACACACGAGATTGATAAATTCACGTTCAATGCGCGCGCGCAGCGGTTTGGTGAGGTGACGGTCTTTCAGGCAATTGTGGCGCAGCCCGCGACAGGGGCGCTGGTACGGCAGCCGCCCGATCAGACGTACCGCGCGAAAACGTTGACCGACGTGGCGTTGACGATGCGTCTCAGGCAGGAGCTGAGCGTCACGTTTGGTGCGGACAACGTCTTCGATGTTCTGCCCGACCGCAACAGCGACTTTGGCGACATCAACGCAGTCGCTCCGACGACCGACAATCCTCGCGGGTACGCCGGCAACTATGCGGGAAATTCGAACTTCGGAATCTTCCCGATCCCGGCCGCTGCGCCATTCGGCATCAACGGCCGGTTCGCGTACGCGCGCATGAACTTCAGGTTCTAAGGTCTTCAGGTTCTGAAGTTGTCACGGCGCATCGGGCTTCTGGTCCGGTGCGCCGATTTCGGTTTGATGATCCGATGTGTCCGCGTTTCTATCGGCATCGATGGTCTCACGCGGAGGCGCGGGGGCGCGGAGGAGGCGCCGGAAGCGCAACTGCAAAAGCCTTGAAACAGCAACTGCGCATGCCCGGACACAGAAACTGTAACTGCGTCGAATTCGTCGGAAGAAGACTCGTCGCCATCAGCACGGGCCGACGCTCGCCTTGCGAAACGACTTTGCCAAAAAAATCACTGCCGCGTTGCCAGACCGTCGGTTCCCTGGCTTCGCACCTTCCCAGCGGCTCCGAGGCTCCGCGTGACAAAGGCGGTTGCAGTTCCCGTGAGAAGCGGCGCGTGTTCACCTCCTCCGCGCCCCCGCGCCTCCGTGTGAGACGTAGATCCGGACCCACCACCACAGCCTCGGCTTACGAGCAGAAGGTGCGCAGAACGAAGCCGCCGCGAAGGAACGGAATCGGTCCGCACGCTATCTTGCCGGTCTTCCGGCAATTCCCGGAACTCAACCAATCGATTCCAGAACACGCCGTACATACATGTCCTCCGCTGAATTCACCCCCGTCATCGTCGCCGCGAAACGCACCGCAATCGGCAAATACCTCGGTGGCCTCGCGTCGCTCACCGGACCGCAGCTAGGCGGGCACGCCATCGCCGCCGCGCTCGAGGCCAGCGGAGTTCCCGCTGAGCAGATCGAGGAAGTGATCATGGGGCACGTGCTGCAGGGCGGGACCGGTCAGGCGCCCGCGCGACAGGCGGCGCTGCTCGGCGGAGTACCCGTGACTGCGTCGGCTTTCGCCGTCAACAAGGTTTGCGGCTCCGGCCTCAAGGCCGTGATGCTCGCCGCGCAGGCGATCAAAGCCGGCGACAAGTCGATCATCATCGCCGGCGGTCAGGAGAGCATGTCCAACGCGCCGCACTACATGTATGGCATTCGCGGCGGTGTGAAGATCGGCGATCAGAATCTTGTAGACGGCATGATCCGCGACGGCCTCTATTGCGCGACGTATCACTGTCACATGGGCGGGCATGCCGAGCACACCGCGATGAAAGGTGCGGTGTCACGGGCCGATCAGGATGCGTTTGCGGCGGAGAGTCATCGCAAGGCCGTCGCGGCGCAGAAGGCCGGCAAGTTCGCGACTGAAATTGCGCCGGTCAGCATCGCCGGCCGCAAAGGCGCCACCATCGTGAACACTGACGAAGGTCCGCGCGCCGACACCACCGCCGAATCACTCGCATCATTGCGCCCCGCATTTCCGAACGATGCGCCGAAGGAGATGAGTATCACCGATCTCACCGTCACCGCCGGCAACGCATCGTCGCTGAACGACGGCGGTGCGGCGCTGGTCGTAACCAGTGAAGATGTCGCACGCGCCCACGGTCTCACGATATTGGGGCGCATCAGCGGCTACGCCACCGGTGCCGTGGATCCAAAAGAGTTGTTCTTTGCGCCGATCACCGCCGTGAAGAACCTGATGAAGAAGCAGGGCACGACGATCAGCGACTATGGACTGATCGAAGCCAACGAAGCGTTCGCCTCGCAATCACTGGCCGACGGCCGCGGACTTGGCTGGGACTGGGATCGCGTGAATGTGAATGGTGGTGCGATCGCACTTGGACATCCGATTGGTGCCAGCGGCGCGCGCCTGCTGGTGACGCTGTTGCACGCGATGCTTGATCGGGATGTAGCCAGCGGCCTGGCGACGTTGTGTCTGGGCGGTGGTGACGCCGTCGCGTTGTCAGTCGAGCGGGTCTGACGCGACGTCGCGAAGGAGAGTCGGTGTCGTCGTGAATCCGCCGCTGCTCGATCGCATTGTGTACGTCCGGCCGGACCGGCTCCGTGCCGGCTGGCGGATCCTGCTCTTCCTTGGCGCAGGATTCGTCGCGTCGAACCTCGGCGTACCGCTGATCGCAATGATGCTTCCCGCGGTCTCCATGCCGTGGCTGCGCGCGTCGCTCGAGTGCCTCGCGGTGCTCTTTGCAACGCGATACGCCGTGACGTCACTTGACGGTCAGCGCTGGGATGCTGTGGATCTCGGCCGAGCGTCGTGGGGTGCCGAATCACTGGTACCTGGCGCGCTTGCAGGCGCGCTCGCGATCGCGATTCCGACCGGAATGCTCATCGCGCTTGGCGACCTGACCTTCGTGCCGGCGCCCGGTGGCCATGAATTTTACGCGTTGCTCATGTCGGTCGCAGTGCTGGCGCCGGCGGCGCTCACCGAAGAGCTGTTGCTGCGCGGCTATCCGTTCACGGTGC
>JANMWU010000716.1:0-1571 GCA_031380785.1 Gemmatimonadaceae bacterium | reverse complement strand
GAACTTGATGCCCGACACCCTCTCCAGCGTCGGGATGACCTTTTCTTTGAGCTGTTTTACGACGTAATCCCGCATGCTCGGCGTGATGTGGCCGTCACCCTGGTAGGGCACATGCAGCATCACCGTTTCGCAATCGTATTTTTGCCGGATCAGTTCGAACCATTTCATGAACGTGAAGCAGCCGGTGTACGATAGCAGCAGCACGTCGGGGGTAGGCAGCGGTTCGCCAGTGGGCCCGACCTGACCCTGCAGCATCATCCCGAGGTCGGTCTTCACGTAGGTGCACACGTCCTCGGAATGACCGTCGCGTTCGGCGTCCATGATGAACTTGCCGGACTTCTTGCGCATGCCGCTCTGCAGCGCGTTGGTTTCGGGCAGGCTGCGCGCGAAGTCGAAACACATCAGCAGCTCGTTGAGGTTGCCCGGCACGAACGTGGCGGAGACCTTGCGGTTCATCTCGCGCGCAGTGGCAAGCTCGTGGTAGTTGCGGTTGATCAGCTCCTTTTGCAGCAGCATCGCGTCCTCTTTCTGCACCGGCGCCACGGGCTTGCGGGCGGCGGCCGCGGAGGGCACTACCTGAATGGGGGTGCTCATGCGGCGCTCCACAGTTTTATGGAATCGGCGAAGGTGCCGGCCTGCTCGCGGATCGGCGCCATCTGGCCGGTGTTCTCTGCGTACTTGAAGGCGGTATAGGGAACCTTGTGCTTGCCAAGCACGTCCTGCAGCATCGGGCGCTCGAGCAGCGCGGGGTCGCAGAACGACGGGGCCGCGAAGATGACCCCCTCGGCGCCATTGGATTTGACCTGCCGCAGAAGGTACTGGCCTTTGTCGGCCTTCCTCTCGTCGTACTTCGCCGCGGTCGAGGCCGAACGGTGCAGGAACGCCTTGGAAAGCTCTTCGAGCGGATTGCCCGGCGTGTCGGCCGCAACGTCATCCAGCAGCCAGCGCATGATCAGCATGAAGTCGTCGTCCACGATGTAGCAGCCGGCCATCTCGATCGACTTGATGAGTCCTACCGGCGGCTGCTCGCAGAACGCCCCAGTGAGGACAATCCTTGCGTTGTCGCGCTTCGCGCGGGGCTCGCTGTCCGTCGCCGCGATGTACTGGCGCACCAGAAGGGTGTGGTCCTCGGGGGGCAGGACGCATCCCGCGCGCAGCACGAGGTAGACCTCCGAGGTGGGCGCCTGCCAGGGCTTTTGCGCCCGATAGGCATACAACTCACGCAGCGCGCGGCGGTTCTCGTTGTAGACGGCGATCGACGCCCTCAGTTCGTCGTCGGTGACCGGCTTGCCGCGAAGATTGCCGAGATCCTCGCGCAGAACCTGCATCTCGCGCACGTAGAACTCGCCGCCGATCGAGTCGGCGTAGTCCTGCGGCACGTCGAAGTACTTGACGTACTTGTCCTTGAACAGGATCTGCCACATGCCCGAAAGGTTGCGGATCACATCGCAGATCGACGGGAACAGCATGCCGTCGAGGCAGTCCAGACGACCGGTGAGGCCCAGTTCCAGCGTGCTGCGCGGGATCCGGCAGATATAGCTCTGGTAGTAGGCGTCGCCCTGGATCACCTC
>JANMWU010000704.1:0-4010 GCA_031380785.1 Gemmatimonadaceae bacterium | reverse complement strand
GGTGTTCGTCTCCGATCGCGACGGGCAGGATGATCTGTTTCGCATCCGCGTCGCGCAGCCTGAAACCGCGGAACGACTGACGTCCAGCAACGCACCAGATATGCAGCCAACCGTCGGCGCCGATGGCACGATCTGGTTCGTGCGCGGTCGCATGAACGAGGCGCGACTGTGGCGTCGAGCACCCAACGGCGATGAAGCGCGCGTGACAAAGTTCGCGCTGCCCGAGCGCGCGCCATCGCTCAATGCGGCAGGCGACCGACTCGCATACATCCAGCGCACCGAAACGGGAAACCGGATCCGCGTTCGAAATCTCGTGTCGACCGACGTGGATTCACTGGTGACGAACGAGCGCGATGCGGAATCCATCGCGTGGTCACCGGATGGCGAGCGGATCGCCTTCACGTCGCACACGTCGCGCGACGCACTCTATGTCACACCCCGGAACGGTCGGTACGTGAACTTCGTCGCGGCGGCCGCCGGCGACCTCGCATGGTCGCCAGACGGCCGCGTGATACTCGTGGCCGAACGGGATGACGACGACGTCGGCTACAACGGCGATCCTGATCGCACTGGCGATCGACGCGTGTCCGAGGCGCTTTCGAGCCGCAATCGATTGCTGACGATCGCCGCTCCGGCCGCACCGGACAGCGCGCCGTCAACTATCGCTGTGGCAGCGCTGACCGATCGCGCGTCGCGCAACGGCGATGCGTTCGATCGTTTTGCACGACGCCTAGACCGCACGTATTTCAGTGCACCGGCAGCGGCGTCACGAGCCGCAGCCTGGAAGGACGTCACGTCACGCTTGCGCGCGCGAGCCGTGAGTGCTGCGAATGACAGTGCGCTGGACGACGTGATGCAGGCAGCAATCGCGCAGCGTCCGCCGCTGCGCGAGTCAGCCGAAGGGCGAGCCGCGGTATCGAGTGCCAATCCGGTTGCCACCGCCGCCGGCGTCGAGATGCTGCAACGTGGCGGCAACGTGGTCGATGCGGCAGTCGCCGTGTCGTTCGCACTCGGCGTCGTTGAACCTGACGCCAGCGGGATGGGCGGCTACGGACAGATGCTGGTGCAGATGAAGGGAATGGATCGGCCAGTGCTGATCGAATTCATGGCGCGCGTGCCGGAAGAAGCGACGCTCTCCAATGCGTCGTTGCTGCAGAATGGTCGCTATCCGGACGATGGCCCGGTGCTGACGATGGTGCCTGGCACGGTGGCGGGAATGCACGCGGCCTGGAAGCGATTCGGCAGCGGCAGGCTGAAATGGAGTGAGCTGCTCGCACCCGCGATCCGCGCCGCACGCGATGGCTACGTGGTGACTGACGGGCTGGCGACGACGCTCTGGCTGGAGCGGGATCGGTTTGCAAAATATGAATCGAGTCGCGCACTGTTCTTTCGTGACAACAAGCCACTGATGCAGGGCGACACGATCCGGAACGCCGATCTCGCGCACACACTCGAATTGGTGGCCGCCGGTGGTGCCGACGGTTTCTATCGCGGCGAGGTGGCGAATCGCTACGTGAGCGAGCTGCGCGGACGAGGCAACGCGATGCGTGCGACCGATCTGGCACGGTATTTCGCGGCCGAACGCGTGCCGGTGTCCACTACGTATCACGGCTACACCATCTACGGCAGCGCGCCACCGGTGTCGGGCGGTGTGACGCTGGCGGCACAACTCAATAATCTCGAGCAGGTGCCTTCCGTCGCGTCGTACACCACGGATGCCGCGACACTGCACGCGATGATCACCGCGTGGGAGCTGGTGCCGTCGTCGCGCAATCGCATCGCCGATCCGGGACTCTGGCCGGTGGATATTTCACCGTTCGTGAGCAAGGACACGGCGCGCACACGCTGGAAGTGCTTCGATGCGTCGCACGCATTGACGGCGCGCAACTTTCGCGGCGATACACTGAGTTGCGGCGCGTCTGTGTCAACCGCAACACCGACCAGCGGCGCCGCGCGCAACTCGGGCGATGAGGCATTCGCGACATCGGGACCAGTTTCGGCAACCGAGCCATGCAACATTCAGGATCATGCGCAGGCAGCCGAGTGTCGCGCGCAAGGTACGACGGCGTTCGTTGTCGCGGACGGCGACGGGAACGCTGTCGCGGTGACGCAAACCCTCGGCACCTGGGGCGGAAACTTCTTTGTTTCGCCCGGTCTTGGATTCCTGTCCAACGACAAGCTGACGTCGTACGGCACAAACCCGAACCTGTATGGCGCTCGGTTACCGTATGCGCGTCACGGATCGAGCATCGCCCCGACGATCGTGTTCAAGGGCACGGGCGCTGATCGGCGCCCCGTTCTCGCGCTCGGTGCGGCGGGCAATGCGTGGATCAATGCCGCCGTCTTTCAGACGTTGGTGGGAGTCCTCGATTTCGGGCTGTCACCGCAGCGGGCGCTGGAACTGCCGCGGTTCCTGCCGTCTCAGAAGGGCGGATTTCGTGGCGAGGATGCTCCCGGCCCGCGCGAATTCGTGGTCGACATGGAGGACGGCGTGGCGCCCGGCGTGATGCGTCGCCTGCGCGAGATGGGGCATACGCTCAATGTTATCTCGCTTAAGGGCGAGCTGCGGATGGGCTACGGCGCCGCGATCCGGATTGGTGTCGGAACGGTCACAGCGGGCGCCGATCCGCGGCGGGCGGGCGCGGCGGGGGCAGTGCAACCATAGCTTCTCATGGTCGGAATCGGCGCCGCCACCGCCCGACCCTTTTCACGGACACAATGAGCGAACCGTCTGCAGAACGCCCCGATTCTCTGGATGCGCTGATGCCGCTGGTGTACGAACACCTCCGGCAGATCGCGCGCCGGCAGCGGCGTGTGCGCGGCGGTGAGACGCTCAACACGACAGGGCTTGTGCACGAGGCGTATCTGAAGCTCGCGGATCAGTCGCGCGTGTCGTGGTCCGATCGTGCGCACTTTCTCGCGCTGGCTTCGGTGGCAATGCGACATGTGCTGGTGGATCAGGCGAAGGCGCGGCAGACGCAGAAGCGCGGCGGTGCACTTCAGCGCGTCGTGACGCTCGAGAACGCGCTGGTCGCGGACGACGAGCAGCCGGAGGGGTTGCTCGAGATCAACGATGCGCTCGATCGACTCGCGACGGTGGACGCGCGGCTCGCACGCGTGGTTGAATGCCGGTTCTTCGGCGGACTGAGCGAAGACGAGACGGGCGAGGCGCTTGGCATCACCACGCGGACCGTCCAGCGTGACTGGGTGAAGGCGCGCATGCTGTTGCGGCGCGCACTGTCGGCATGAGCGTGCCCGAGGCGCCGCGCGACGGTGACGCAAACCTTTCGCCCGACCAGTGGAAGGCACTCGAACCGATGGTCGATGCGCTGCTGGACGCGGCACCTGATGCGCGGGCCGCATTGCTGGTCGGGTTGAGCGGCGGCGACCTCACGCGACGCGCGCTGCTGCAGGCGATGCTCGACGAGTGCGAGCGCGAACTGCCGCTGCTCGAACGGCCGGCGGAAGAACGTTTCGATCAGCTGCTGCTGGCCGAGGCCGAGGTGGTGCTGCCGGACGTGCTCGGTGAGCGCTATCGCATCGAGCGCGAACTCGGCCACGGCGGCATGGCGCGCGTGTATCTAGCGCACGATCTGAAACATTCGCGGAACGTGGCGGTGAAGGTCATTCGTCCGGAGTTGGCGGCGTCACTCGGTCGCGAGCGATTTCTGCGCGAGATCGGCATCGCGGCGCGGCTGACACATCCAAACATTGTGCCGTTGTACGACTCGGGCGACGCAAATGGTGTGCTCTACTTTGTGATGCCGTATGAGTCAGGTCAGTCGCTGCGTCAGCGCCTCGATCGCAGCAAGCCGCTGCCTGCGAGTGAGTATGTGAGCGTCCTGCGCGATGTCGCGCGTGCGCTGGCGTATGCGCATGAACAGGGCGTGGTGCATCGCGATGTGAAGCCGGACAATGTGATGCTGTCAGGCGGTGCGGCGGTGGTGACGGATTTCGGTATCGCGAAGGCCGTCAGCGTGGCGCAGGGTACAACGGGGAATACCACAACG
>JANMWU010000644.1:0-8043 GCA_031380785.1 Gemmatimonadaceae bacterium | reverse complement strand
CCGGATCATTGCTGGTTTTCTGCACAAGCGGTACGATAGCCTGCTGGGCTTGCATCTCATCCTCAAAGGTACTGTCCAATGGATTTCACGGTCATCCGCGCGTTCCCGCTGCGTAGCGCCATACTTGGCCACTACTCGCCGAAGAACGTTGTGGTGCCGGACGTGAAGATCACCGTCACGCTCGCAGATCCGGACGGGACGCTGAAGAAGGCGTACGACGCTGATCCGCTCATGCAGCAGCAGCTGAGCGACAAGCTGATCCCGCTGCTCAGGGAGGATATGGCCAAGCTCATGGCCAGTGTCGTAGCCGGGACGGAGCTGAACATGGCCGGCGCGCACAAGGTCAAGCGCGAGGATCAGGCCAAGGACCACTCAGCGCAGCTCGGGCAGCGGCTCGAAGCGGTAAAGCCGCAGATTCTTCCAAAGATTGAAGCGGCGGCTGCAGCGGTGATCACCGGCCTCGCTTCAAAGCGCAAGGAATACACCAAGTACAAGGTGAAAGCGGGTCTCAGCATCGCACTCGGTGTTGCCGGCGTCGGCATCAGCGTTGCGACGATCGTGGTCTCCGGCGGTGGCTCGAGCCTCATCTCGCTGATCGGCATCGTGCGCGGCCTGAGCGAAATCATTCAGCAGTGCAAGTCGCTGTATGACGATGCGGAAAAGGTGTCGAAGCAGGTGCTGAAGGGGATTCTGAAAGTTGCGAAGGGTCAATCGAAGGATCGGGACGTCAACGCACTGCTCGAAGTCGGGCGAGCCGCTGTCAAGTCGATCACGACCATCGACTTCGTCGCCACTCCCGCCAAGTGCGCGGAGCTGAATTCAACCTTTTCGATCAAGCTGACAGGTCTTGAGGTCGGCGCGCATGACAGCAGCATTACGCTGAATCAGCTGCTGCAGGCCAACGAAGCGCTGATGAAGTCGGTGCGGCAGAATCCCGATCCGAAAATCGTCAGCAAGCTCGAAGAAGCGGAAGCGACCACGCATGCGCTGATCGAGAAGGTCGTATGGCTCAGTGGACGGGTGGAGACTGGCACGAAGGAGCACGATTTCTACGAAGAAATCATTCGCGACATGCAGAAGAACGTGGCGGCGTGGGGTGGTCCGGCTGCGGCAGTTGCGAAGGTGCTGCTGAATGTTGGCATTGGCCTCGCCAGCGGCGCAGCGGGCGGCGCCATCGACGGCAGTGCTGTTGGCGGCCTGCCGTTCGCGTCGGCGGCGTCGAATGCTGCCGAAGGGGGAGCGGGGATCGGCAAAGTCATCCTGGAAGCCGCGTCGATGCTGTCGGACCTGACCGGGATCTACCAGGAACTCGCTGCGGCATTTGGAGAAGAAACCAGCGAGCAGCTGCAGCGCAGCAATCCCAGCCTGCCGACGGTGAAGACAGCGCCGGCGAAGTGGGTTCGCGCTACACCGTCGGCGGCTGCCACAGGCGGTCCGCCGCCGCTGCCGCCACGGCCAGTGAAGAGCGGGCCGCCAGCGCTTCCGCCGCGGCCGGCGAAGCTGGGGAAGTGATCGTAAGCGCGCCGCGTGCGCGCGAGTGAGATTGTGCGCATGGATCGCAAGCAACACTGGGAAACGGTGTACGAAACGAAGCAGTCCGCTGACGTCAGCTGGTTTCAGCCGCTGCCGACGAAGTCGCTCGAGTTGATTGAAGCCGCTGGCGCAGGCCTGGCATCGGCCATCATCGACATCGGTGGCGGTGACGCCACCCTCGTCGATTCGCTGCTGAATCGCGGCTATCAGCAGATCACTGTGCTCGACGTCTCGGGCGCCGCGTTGAGGCGCGCTCGCACGCGGCTTGGCAGTCGGGCCGCAGCAGTGACGTGGGTTGAAGCCGACGTGACGACGGCGGTGCTGCCCGCGGCGGCGTACGACGTCTGGCATGATCGCGCGGTCTTTCATTTTCTCACTGAAGCCGACGATCGCGCGCGGTACGTCGCATTGGCTTCGGAATCGCTGCGGCCCGATGGCACGCTCATCGTTGGAACTTTCGCGCTCGACGGACCGGCACGGTGCAGCGGGCTTGACGTTGTGCGCTACAGTGCAGAGACGTTAGCTCACGAATTTGAATCCGCATTCACGTTTCAACACGGGTGCGGAGACGTCCATGCAACGCCGTGGGGCGTGGAGCAGCGCTTCACTTTCGCGACTCTGCGCCGGCGCTGAGAGTAAGACTATTCCGCTCCGCCTTCGTACGGTGTGCCATCGGATGCCGATCCCTGCGGTTGTTCCACACGCCTTCCGCTGCCGGAAATACATCGGTCGACTATACTCACAATGTGCCCCACCGTTTTCTTCCGAGGCTGCTGCTCGGCCTCTTCGCCATGCTTACGCCCCTCGTCAATCCAATGGCGAGCGTGTTGCATGGTCTGGCGCACGCCGACGAAGCGCGGCACGGGCATGTCACGTTGCGTGCGGCGACCGGCGCGCGCGTCGCGCATGGCCCTCGCGCTCCCGAGTGTGAAATCGAAGCGCCGGACCACAACGCGCTGCATGTCGCGCTTCATCGCGCGTCCGCGTCGGATCCTGTGCTCACCGCCAATTGCGCTGCCATCTTCGCTGCACCTTTTGTCGCGATCAGCGCGCCGAAAGTTCGCGCACGCAATTGGCCGCCCGAACGCGACTCGGAGCCGCCTGATCCTGGACTGAGATCGCACGATCTCGCACGGGCGCCGCCTCTCGGCTGATCTGCCTGTCGCCGCATTCAGCGCCGGCTCCGACCCACGAATCTTGCAGCGCACTATCGGCGGGCCCGCTCTGGCCCGTCGCCGAGTCGTTCGAGTCTTCCGCGCCGCCGCGCGCGCCTGACCGAAACGACGCACGCTTCAATCCTGTTTCTACATGATTCTGACATCCATTCGTCGGAGGCGCATCGCCACTGCGCCTCACAACTGGGCATTTACGATGGTGTTCGTGTTCTGCGCAACGAGCGCGCACGCAGCGCACGCGCAGCAACCTCGCGTGGTGACGCTCGACAGTGTGCTCACGGCGGCGGCAAACCAGTATCCGCTCCTCGACGCCGCCCGCGCGCGGGTTGCGGCCGCGCGCGGCGCCCGACGCACCGCCGGGGCGCTGCCGAATCCGGTCTTCACATACTGGATCGAGAGCGCGGCATTTCCCTTCCAGTCAGCGCGCCCCGAGTTGCAACTGGAGACTCAGACCTATGCGACGCTTCCGCTGGAATTTCTCTATCAGCGACGATCGGCGCTGAGATCTGCCGACGCGAACACCGATGCCGCTGCTGCCGACTATTCCCGCGCGCGTCAGGCGGTCGCGCTGGATGCAGCGCGCGCTTTCTATGGGGTAGCGCAAGCGCAGGTTGCGGTTGATGCAGCGAGCGATGTGCGCGACCGACTGGGTGAGTTGGTCACGTACAACGCCGCTCGCGTGAAAGAAGGGAAGACCGCCGAGGCGGATCTGATCCGTTCTCAGGTTGAACTGGATCGAGCCGAAGCCACGCTGACGCTCGCCGGGATGGAGTTGATCCACGCGCGCGCACGCATGTCGCCGTTTCTTGGCGGAGATGTCGGCGCCTCCGACACGATTCGCGTCACGGTGGACGATCTGCCGGCGGCAGTGGCGGGCGCGGCGGCGACGCCGGTTCTGTCGCTCGACGTGTTGCTGACGACCGCTCGGGTGACTCGTCCGGATCTCGCCGCAGCACGTGCGCGTGTGGTGGCTGCTGAAGCTGATGCGAACTATCAGCGCGCGCTCACGATACGCGCGGTCGGCGCAACTTTCGGCAGCAAACGCACCGCAGGTGTCACATCGATGATCGCGGGCCTGACGCTTCCGTTGCCGCTGTTCGACCGAAATCGGGGTGCTGTGCAGCAAACCACCGCGCTGCAGCGCGCAGCGGAAGCTGAGCTCGCGCTGGCCGACGCGCGTGTCGCGGCTGATGTTCGTGCCGCGCTGACCACGGCGCGAGCGCTGTCGGCACAAATCACACGCCTTCAACCCACCATGCTCGCGCGTGCGGAGGAATCCAGTCGTATCGCACTCGCAGCGTACCACGAGGGCGCGCTGAGCCTGCTGCAGGTACTCGACGCCACGCGCTCGCTCGCCGAAGCGCGGCAGACCTGGTATCGCCTGCTGTTCGCCGAGCGCGAAAGCCGCCTCGCGCTGCGCGCCGCGATCGGTGATCCGACGCTCGGCGCCGACACAACGCCGGCGAGCGGTCGTCGGCGCGACGACGCGCGATCCTCCACGCCTTCCAGCATGGGCGCACCGCGACCCACCGGAGACCGCCCATGAGGCGCCTGACACGATTTGACACAACTGACCACGCGGCGACACGTCATTGGTCGCGCTGTGCAGCGGGCGCCGTGCTGATCGTCGTTGCGGGCTGTTCGAAACCGCAATCCGATGCAGCAGTCACGCCCGCCAGTAGCTCCGCAACGCCATCGACGGCCGATGCCTCTCTCACGTTCAGCGCCGAGCAGGTCAGGCACGGCGAGGTGAAATGGGATTCGGCTCGCGCAACATTCGCGCCGAGTGTGCTCGAACTCCCGGCACAGCTCGCGCCTGACGATGATCAGACCGCATATCTGGGCGCGCCGGGCGAAGGTCGCGTTGTCACCGTGCATGTGAGACCGGGTGACCGCGTCAACATCGGCCAGCCGCTGGTGACACTGCAGAGCGGTGAAGCGACGGCGGCGCGCTCCAATTTCGAAAAGGCGACTGCAGGCGTCGCGGCAGCACGCGCCTCGGCGGCATTTGCTCGCACGGACCGTGAACGTACAGAGCGTCTGCTGGCACTGAAGTCGGCGTCACGATCGGAAGTGGAACGGGCGCAGACCGAGGACGACGTGGCGCGCAGCACACTGCAGCAGGCCGAAGCCGAACTCGCGCGTGCACGTGCAGCGCGAACGCAACTTGGTGCGACCTCGGAATCCGGCACCATGATCGTACGTTCGCCATTGCGCGGAATCGTACTGAGTCGCGACGCGGCGCCGGGCAGCATTGCCAAGGCCGGTGCGCCGCTCGTCAGCGTCACTGATCCAACCACACTCTGGCTCGGGATTGCGGTACCGGATCGCAGCCTGCGCGGCATCCGTGCCGGCATGCGTGTGACATTTCGTGTGCCGTCGTTTCCCGACGCATCGTTTGACGCTCGCATTCAGAGCGTGGGCGGTGCGCTCGACTCCGGCACGCGCACGATCCCGGTCCGCGCCGTTGTGAAGAACAACGACGGTCGGCTCCGTCCTGCGATGTTCGCGACCGCCCTCATCGATGGCGGCGATGCGCGGCTGGTGATCGTGCTCCCGCGCGACGCGGTGCAACTGCTCGACAATCACACGGTGGTGTTCATCGCGCACCCTGATGGAAAGGGCGGCGCCAGGTTCGAGCACCGCGATGTCGAAGTCGGGAGTTCAAGCGGCGACACGATGCAGGTAGTCCGCGGGCTCGAACCAGGCGACATCGTGGTGACAGGCGGCGCGTTCGCCATCAAGTCGGAGTTTGCGCGTGCAAAGATGGCCGGCGGGTGATCAAATGATCGAAAACCTGATTACTTTCTCGCTGCGTTACCGCATCGCAGTGATCGCCGCAGCCGCCGCGCTGATCACGGCCGGCGCCTGGTCGCTCTCGGCACTGAACTACGACGCCTTCCCGGACCTGACACCGAATCAGGTGCAGGTTATCACCGTCGCCGCCGGACTCTCGCCCAACGAGGTGGAGAATCTGCTCAGCTTTCCAATGGAAACGGCGATGATGGGCCTGCCACGCACGCACGGCGTACGATCAATTTCGAAGGCCGGTCTCTCCGTGGTCACGATTTCGTTCAACGACGACGTCGATATGTACTTTGCGCGGGCGCAGGTGCAGCAGCGCATGCAGGATGCCGCGAGCGGTCTGCCGGCGGGAATCCAGCCGACGCTCGGGCCGCCCGCAACGCCCATGGGTGAGGTGTTCCAGTATCTGGTTGAGGCGACGGATCCCACGCACCCGCAGTCGCTGATGGCGCTCAGGACGCTTCAGGAATACACCATCAAGCCGATGCTGCGGACACTCCCCGGCGTCGCCGATGTAAACTCGTGGGGCGGCATGGTGCAGCAGTTTCATGTACTGGCCGATCCGAACAAGCTGGCTGGATTCGATCTGTCGCTGCAGGATATGGAGCGCGCGCTGGCCGCGAACAACGGCAACTTCGGCGCCGGCTACATCGAAGCCCAGGGCGAAAGATTCACGGTGCGAGGCCTCGGCCGCCTGACCGACACCACCGACATCCGTAATGTGGTGGTCGCAACGCGGAGCGGCGGTGTTCCTGTGCACATCTCCGATGTCGCACGGGTCGAGATCGGACCGATGCCGCGCGAGGGCGCCGTGTCGCGCGATGCACGCGGCGAGACGCTGTCCGGAATGATCGTCATGCTCAAAGGCGCGAACGGGCGCGAAGTGGTGACGGCGGTCGAACGACGGTTGACTGAGATCACGTCATTGTTGCCGCCTGGTGTCGTGATCCGGCCATTCTACAATCAGGGTGAGGTGGTGGATCGGACGACGGCCACCGTGTTCCGGAACCTGCTTGAGGGCGGACTCCTTGTCACGCTGATTCTGTTTGTGTTCCTGCGAAACATTCGCGCGGCGTTGATCACGGCTTCAGTCATCCCGCTGGCACTGCTGTTTGCGTTCGTGTTCATGAAACGGTTCGGCTACTCGGCCAACCTCATGAGCCTGGGCGCCCTCGACTTCGGACTGATCGTTGACGCGTCAGTGGTGATGGTGGAGAACTTCGTGCGGCAACTCGGCCACGCCGGTCGCACGACAATCGACGAGCGACGGACGATCCTGCGTCGTGCCGCACTCGAAGTCGGACGGCCCATTGTCTTCGGTGTGTGCATCATCATCGCCGTCTACCTCCCGATCTACACGCTGGAGGGACTCGAAGGACGGATGTTCATTCCGATGGCGTTCACGGTGTGTGTCGCGGTGCTGGGCTCGCTGCTGATCGCGCTGACCTACGTGCCGATGGTCGCCTCGTTCGTGCTCACGCACGTGGAAGAGACACCGTCGCGCTGGTTTGAATGGCTGCGCGCCCGCTATGCGCGCGCGCTCGACTGGGCCCTGGGACACCGCGCGACCGTCGTCGGCGGTGGCGTGGCACTCCTGGCAATTGCGCTCGCATCAGTACCATTTCTGGGCACGGAATTCATGCCTAAGCTCGACGAAGGCTCAATGCTGATCGAGACGCGACGCCTGCCCAGCACTTCGCTGCCGCAAGGCATGTCGATCGCACATGAGGTCGAGCGCACTCTGATGACCTTTCCCGAAGTGAAAGGCATTGTCACCAAAATGGGTCGTCCCGAGCTGGCGACCGAGACGATGGGACTGTATGCCGGCGACGTGTATGTGATCTTCACGCCACGGACGGAGTGGAAAACACGCTCCGTCGATGCCCTGATCGTGAAAATGGATTCAGCGCTGCGCCAGATTCCCGGTATCGACTACAACTTCACGGCACCGATGGCAATGCGCCTCGACGAAGCGATCTCCGGTGTACGGACGGAGCTCGGCATCAAGGTGTTCGGTGACAGTCTGCCGATTCTGCAGGCAAAGGCGGCTGAAATCCGCGACGTTGTCGCAAAGATTCCCGGTGCGGCTGATGTGTCGGTCGACGTCAGTGCCGGTGCGATGCAGGTTGAGCTGGACCTCAACCGCGCCGCACTCGCGCGCTACGGCCTGAATGTGGCCGATGTGCGTGCGGCGGTGCAGGCGGGCATCGGTGGCGCGACCGCGACTGAAGTGATCGACGGCCGTAAGCGCTTTCCGGTGGTGGTGCGACTCGCTGAGGCGTACCGCGGCACGCCGGACGCAATTCGTGGGCTGCTGTTGTCGGCCCCGGGCGGCGCAAAGGTGCAGTTGTCGCAGGTGGCGAGCGTCAACGTCGTTGAGGGGCCGGAGCTCATCAACCACGAGGACGGCGAGCGGATGGTGATCGTGCAGTCGAATGTCCGGGGACGCGATCTTGGTGGGTTTGCGGCGGAGGTGCAACGGCAGGTTGGCAGCAGGGTGTCCATGCCGCAGGGATATTTCGTAACGTAT
>JANMWU010000636.1:0-7669 GCA_031380785.1 Gemmatimonadaceae bacterium | reverse complement strand
GCGTTCCAGCCGTCGGCGTCGAGGCTGGCACCGCCAACCAGCACTCCGTCAACGTCCGGCGCAGCGAGGAGTGTTGTCGCATTGCTGCGGTTGACGCTGCCGCCGTACAGAATCGGAATGCCAAGCGCGCGCTCACCAATGGCGGTCTTGAGTGCAGCGACGACGGCCGAGTGCACCTGACTGGCATCATCAGGAGTCGCGGTGCGACCGGTTCCGATGGCCCAGACCGGCTCGTATGCGAACATCATCGAGGCCACCTGTGCTTCGTTGACACCATCGATGCCGGCACGCAGCTGCCGCAGTACGGTGGCTACAGTGTTGCCGGCGTCGCGCTCCGCGAGCAGTTCGCCGACACAGAGCACTGGCGTCAGGCCGGCGCGGAATGCGGCCTTCACTTTGAGGTTGCTCTGCTCGTCAGTTTCGCCGAACACATGGCGACGCTCGGAGTGTCCGACGAGGACGTGTGTCGCACCGGAGTCCCGCGCCATCGGGGCCGAGTTTTCGCCGGTGAATGCACCTTTGTCTTCCCAGTGAATGTTCTGGATTCCCGCTTCGAGATCAGGACGCTCGCGTAGCAGCTCGCTGACAGTCGTCACCGACAACGCGTTCGGGAAGAACAGCACCTTGCGGTCGTGCTGCCGCGGATAGTGTGCGAGAAAACTTTTCATGAAGGCACGAGCGTCGCTCGGGCCGTGGTGCATTTTCCAGTTGGCGGCGAAAATCGGCAGCTTCAAGCGGTCCCCTTGTCGTCGAGTGCGGCCACGCCGGGGAGTTCCTTGCCTTCGAGAAATTCGAGGCTGGCTCCACCGCCTGTGGACACGTGACTCATCATTTCACCCAATCCCGCTTCCTGCACGGCCGCGGCTGAATCACCGCCGCCTACGATTGTGATCGCGCCCTTGCTTGTCGCTGCCGCCATTGCCGTCGCAACGGCGCGGGTTCCGGCGTCAAATGGTGGCTTTTCGAACACACCCATCGGGCCATTCCACAACACCGTCTTCGCTGACAGAATTGCCCGCGCGTAGCTCTGCGCCGATTCAGGGCCGATATCGAGCATCGCTTCGCCGGCCGGGATCGCGTCGCGCTTCACTGCGTGTGCGGTCTTTGGCTGATCCATGCCTTTCGCGACGGTTGCATCGTGCGGCAGAATCAGCAGGCTGCCGGCCCGTTCGATCAGGTCCTTCGCCATCCCGACGCGATCCGGTTCCACCAGTGACGTACCGGTCTCGAAGCCCATCGCCTTGTAAAACGTGCAGGCCATCGCGCCGCCGATGAGCAGTGCATCGACCTTCGGCAGCAGTGCGTCGACGACGTCGATTTTGCCGGAAATCTTCGAACCACCGAGAATCGCAACGAACGGCCGCTTCGGGTCCGCGAGCGCACCGCCGAGGTATGCGAGTTCACTTTCCATCAGCAGTCCAGCGACGGCGGGGCGCAGATGCTTCGCGATTCCGGCGGTCGACGAGTGCGCACGGTGCGCACTGCCGAAAGCATCGTTCACATAGAGGTCACCCAGCGCGGCCAGACGCTGCGAAAGCGCGTCGTCGTTCTTTTCCTCGCCGGGCAGAAAGCGTGTGTTCTCCATCAGAAGGACGGCGCCGTCGGTGAGCGCATTCGTCGCCGCAACGGCCGACGCATCGTCAGTGGACGGGCAGAACGTGACATCGACGCCGGGCAACACGGCCCTCAGCGCCGGCAGCACCGCGGCCAGCGTGTACTTCGGATCGGGTGCCGCCCTGGGTCGTCCGAGATGCGATAGCAGCACCACGCGCGCGCCGGCGTTGCGCAGCAGCTGAATTGTAGGCACGGCCGCACGCAGCCGCGTGTTGTCGCTCACCGCGCCGCTCTCGTCAAACGGAACGTTGAAATCGACCCGCATCACGACACGACGCCCGCGCAATTGCGCGGGCGTCAGGTCCTTCACGGAACGCTTCGGCATCAGGACAGCTTGCTGCCGACGTACAGCAGCAGATCGACGCAGCGGCTCGAGTAGCCCCACTCGTTGTCGTACCAGCCCGACAACTTCACCAGGGTGTTGTCGATGACGTTCGTGTTCTTCAGATCGATTGTGCAGGAGAACGGGTTGCCGATGTAGTCCACGCTCACCAGTTCGACGTTGCTGGTGTCGAGAATACCCTTGAGCGGGCCGTCCTTCGCCGCTGCGATGAATGCCGCATTGACCGCTTCGATCGTGGTCGCACGCTCCACTTCGACCGTCAGTTCGGTCAGCGACACATCGGGCGTCGGGACGCGGATCGAGATACCGTCGATCTTGCCCTTCACTTCCGGAATCACCAGCGACGTCGCCTTGGCAGCACCGGTGGTGGTCGGGATCATCGACAGCGCCGCGGCACGCGCGCGGCGCATGTCCTTGTGCGGCAGATCCAGAATTTGCTGGTCGTTGGTGTAGCTGTGAATCGTGACCATCGAGCCGTGCACGAAGCCGAACGTATCACGCACGACTTTCACCATCGGCACGAGGCAGTTCGTGGTGCAGCTGGCGTTGGAGATGATGCTGTGCGCGGCTGCATCGTATTTGTGATGGTTCACGCCCATCACGATGGTGATATCTTCGCCCTTGGCCGGCGCCGAGATGATGACCTTCTTTGCACCGGCGCCGATGTGCTTCTTCGCCTTGTCAGCGTCGGTGAAAATGCCGGTGGACTCGAGCACGATATCGGCTTTCACGGCGGCCCACGGCAGGTTCGCCGGATCACGTTCGGCAGTGATCCTGATCTCATCGCCGTCGACGACAATCGCGCCGTCCTTCGCACTGACGACGCCCGGATAGATGCCGTGCACGGAGTCGTACTTGAACAGGTGCGCCAGCGTGGCCGTATCGGTCAGGTCGTTGATGCCGACGAAATCGATGGCGGCGCCGCTCTTCTTCGCGGCGCGCAGCACATTTCGTCCGATACGACCAAACCCATTGATGCCGACCCGAATTGCCATGACGCTACTCCAGTGGTGAAAGGCGGTCGCCGATGGCAGGCGCCCGTCCGAAGGTGACACAGCTTACGATGCGTGCGCCGCCGTCCATCAGGGCGGCGGCGCACGCGACAAGTGTGGCGGCGGTGGTGACGACATCGTCAACAAGCACGCAATGCGCACCCTGCACGTGAGGGGCACCAGCCGAAGCCACGGAGAACGTGCGGGATACGTTCACCAGTCTCTCTCCGGGAGTCAACCGCGTCTGACTGGTCGGCATCCGGGTGCGGGCAAGTGCGGGCCGCACGGGGATCTGCCACTCTGCGGCCAGACCTTGCGCAATCGCGTCGGCCTGGTTGAAACCACGCTCACGCTGTCGCGCTGCAGTCAGCGGCACTGGCACGAGGCACGATCGCTCGCGACGGACATCAGCTGGCCACTGCAGTCGCGACATTTCGGCGGCCATGCCGTCGGCAATCACTCGCCAGCCATCGTACTTGAGCGCGTGCACCAACTGACTCGCAGTGCCGCGGCGCGACATCCACGCGGCCGAGCGCACGGCGCGTACAAACGGTGGCAACGCCTCACACCAGCGGCACACATCGGTCAGAGCGGCGTCCGGTGCCGACGGATGTCCGCAGCGACTGCACTGCGGATGCGGCAGCCGCTGCACCCGGCTCCAGCACAGCCTGCAGGCAGGGCCGGCGTCGCGGCCGAGCGGCGTTTTGCACACCGCGCACACACCGGGCAGCGCGAGTTCGAGCAACGCAGCGCCTGCCGATCGCAACCGGAACAACATGCTCGATGCGATCACGCGCGTCAGAGGTTGTGCGTTGCAAGCGCGTGTATCATCACCGCCCGATCGGGCGTCACTCCGAACCATCGGCTCCACGAGCGGGCGCCCTGCGCGATGAGCATGCCGAGTCCATCGTCGGCGAGACGTCCTTGCGCGCGTGCGAGTTGAACGAACGGTGTTGGTCCGGTGCGTCGATACACGAGATCCAGGCAGGCCGCGCCTGAACGCAACAGTCCTGGGTTCACGGGCACCTGATCGTCATGCAGTCCGATCGGGGTTGTGTTCACGATCAGGTCAGCTCCTCGCAGCGCATGTGCCATGAATTCTTCCGCGGTCGTGCGATCCGGTGGCCCGAGGCACACCAGCTCGTGCGCGCGCGACATCGTGCGCGCCCAGATCGCCAGTCGCGACCCTGGCCACGCGCCAATCGCTGCGACGACGGCGCGCGCCGAGCCACCTGCCCCGAGCACTGCAACCTGACAGCGTTCCGGAATAATGCCGAGCAGCGACACAACGGCGTCATCGAAGCCGCCGACATCGGTGTTGTCTCCGTGCAGGCGGCCGTCTTCTGTCCACCAGGTGTTCACCGCACCAAGTCGCGCCGCGAGCGGCGTCAGCGCGTCGCAGAGTTTTGCAACGCGCTCCTTGTGCGGGATCGTCACATTGCCGGCCGCGCCTTCACGCACCAGCGCGCGCAGTGTCGCATCCAGCGCATCGTCAGTGACATCGATCGTCTCGTATCGTGCGCTGAGTCCAGCCGCGGTCAACGCCGCGTTCTGAAACACCGGAGACAACGAATGCGCCACCGGATGCCCGAGCAGCACGAGGCGCCCGGGATGTCGCATCAGCGCGATGGCGACTTCTGCTCCGCCGCGAGTCGGTCGAAGGCGCGACTGACCAGCGCATGCAATTCATCGAAGGTATCGCGATAGACCGTGATATCGGCGCCGATCGGATCGCTCACGGGCCGTGCACTCTCACCGCGCGTGGCGTAGGCGCTGAGCAGGTGCGACTTGCCCTGACCGCCGAGGCCTTCGATTGCCAGCAGATGGCTCGGGCTCATCGTGAGAATGCTGTCCGCGGCATCAATCAGCGCCGGTGTCACCTGTCGTGAGCGATGGCGTGAAAGATCGAGACCGTGCTCCATTGCGATCAGCAGCGAACCTTCCGACGCGCCGCTGCTGGGATCGGCCGCCACGCCGGCGCTGCCGACCGTGATGTTGCCCAGATGTCGGGTGGACACAATGGCGCGACCGATGACTTCTGCCATCGGACTGCGGCAGGTGTTCCCGGTGCAGACGAACAGCACACGAAGCGAAGTGTCAGGCATCGCCAAGCAGGTCGGGGACAGTCTCGCGCAAGGTTGCCGCGCTGATGGCGCCGGGCCGGATCACCCGTGCTCGCCGTCCCGTGCAGTCTACCACGGTACTGGGCGGCGAGGGAGGCAGTGTCCCGCCATCGAGGACCATCAACAATCCGCGATTGATCTCGGCGGTCCACTGCTCCACCACCTCGCCCGCGCGCATTGCTGGCGGCACGCCGGGCCTGTTGGCCGACGTCGAGGTCAGTGGTGAACCGAGGGCGGTGATGAGGCGCTGCAGTCCCTTGTGCGGCGTCCAGCGGACGGCAATGCCACCTTCCGGACCGCGCAAACGCGGCGGCAGCTGTCCTTCACCGCCCGGCAGCACCAGCGTCAGCGGGCCGGGCCAGTGCCGCGCCGCAAGATGAGCCGCTTGCGCTGACAGCGTCAGACCAAGGCGCGTGAGCATCGCACTGTTCGAGACCAGCAGCAGGAACGGCTTGGCCGGTGGGCGACGCTTGAGCGTCACCAGCTTTTCTACCGACTCGAAGTCCACCATGGTGCCAAACCCGTAGACTGTTTCGGTCGGGTAGGCCAGCACGCCGCGGTCCTGCAGGTGCACGACAATCTTCGTCAGCGATGCCTGCACTTCATCCGCTGACCAGAACGGCGTGACGATGTCGCGCCAGCTCATTCCGGCAGCATCGAAAGCGACTCAGCAATCGCGAAATCAGCGGCATCAGTGACTTTCATTCCGCGCTCGCTACCGCGCACGACGACAACCGGAAAGCCGTACTGCTCGCAGAGCGCCGCATCGTCGGTGGCGGCCAGCTTGTCGCGCCGTGCACGGGTGTGCACTTCATCGATCATGGCGCGCGGAAATGCCTGCGGCGTCTGCGCGCGCCAGAGACTGGTGCGATCAACCGTGCGCACGATGCGACCGTCGGCATCCACTTCCTTGAGCGTGTCCACCACCGGCAACGCCGCGATGGCGCCATGGCCGTTCCGCGCTTCCCGAATGACGCGATCGATGACCGCGCCGCTGGCGAGTGGTCGCGCGGCGTCGTGAATCACCACCGTGGAAATGTTCTCCGGCATGTCTTCCAGCCCGTTGTACACCGACTGCATGCGGTCGCGTCCACCCTGGCTCACCAGCATGCGGTCGATATCGCACTGAAAGATCCATGGCGGTGGATCGGCCGCGTAATCTCGCGGAAGCACCACGACAACCAGCGCCACGTCGGGCCGAAGCTGAAAAGTTTGCAGGCTGTGCAACACCATTGGCTTGCCGGCCACCCAGCGGAACTGCTTCAGCTCACTGCCACCAACGCGCGTGCCGCTGCCGCCGGCCACGATCACAACGCCGACATCCGGTGTGACTGCGGAGCTTTGCGTCATGTGAAGATCGTATCGAGCAGATCGCGCACGTTTGCAACGCCGATGACCGTGAGCCCCGCCGGTGCCTTCACACGCGCTGAAGCTTTCGCGACGTAGGCGCGAGTGAGTCCAAGACGCGCCGCTTCACCGAGTCGTCGTTCGAGTTGTGACACGGCGCGGATTTCGCCGCCGAGACCGATCTCGCCGAGGAACAATGAATCGGACGCCAGAGGGCGATCGTAGACGGATGAAGCGAGTGCTGCGGCGACCGCGGTGTCGCCGGAAGGTTCCGTCAATCGCATGCCACCGACGACGTTCACGAATGCATCAAGCTGAGCGAAGCCCAGACCGGCGCGCTTCTCGAGTACGGCCAGCAGCAGCGCGAGCCGCCGCGGATCGTAGCCGGTCGTCACGCGCTGCGGTGTGCCGAATCCCGCTTTCGCGGCGAGGCCCTGAATCTCAACCAGCAGCGGTCGCGTGCCTTCGAGCGGTGCCGTGAGCGCGTTGCCGCTGGCAGTCTGGGTGCGATCACCCATGAACAGCAGCGAGGGATTCGCCACCGGCTGCAGGCCGGTGGCATCCATGCGGAACACGCCAATTTCATCGACGCTGCCGAACCGGTTTTTGGTGGCGCGCAACAGGCGATAGTCCGCGCCTGATTCGCCCTCGAAGTACAGCACCGTATCGACGATGTGTTCCAGCGTTTTCGGGCCCGCAATGCCACCACCCTTAGTGACGTGGCCGACGACGAAGATCGCGGTGCCGAGTTCTTTCGCGGCGCGCATCAGTCGCGCGGCACACTCGCGCACCTGTCCGACATTGCCCGGCGCGCCTTCGAGTTCCTCGGTGTGCACGGTCTGGATCGAGTCGATCACCGCAATCACGGGTCGCGTCGCTTCGAGGTGCGCGAGGATCGTTTCCAGATGCGTTTCGGGAAGGAACTCGACATCGCCTGCACTTTCTGAAAGTCGGTCCGCCCGCAGCTTCACCTGCAGCGGACTTTCCTCCCCGCTCACGTACAGCGACGCGTGTCCCAGTCCCTGCAGACGCGCGACGACCTGCAACAGCAGCGTTGACTTGCCGATGCCCGGTTCACCGCCAACCAGGACCATGCTGCCGGGCACAATTCCGCCGCCCAGCACAAAATCGAATTCTGCCAGCCCTGTCTTCAAGCGCGTCGACTCCGTGCCGCTGACGGCGCGCAACTTCTCAGCGCGCGGAGCGAGCATGCCGCGTCGCGTCGTCGTGGCCTGGCGTCCAATCACCTT
>JANMWU010000631.1:0-5355 GCA_031380785.1 Gemmatimonadaceae bacterium | reverse complement strand
GCGAGGGATGTGTGGGACTTGCCGTGGACGCGCGCGGAGGAGCGGCGGCGAATGTATGCGTATCTGAAATCCGGTTCGGAGCGGTATCTCGCGTTGCGCGCATATGCGTCGTACTTCGGGCGGCCGGGCGTAACGGTAACGCAGCGACGGGTGGCGGTGCGCGATGCGGATCGCGCGTATCGCGGGTTGCTGGACACCGATCCGAGCCGGCCTGGTGAAGGGTTCTGGGCGGATTCGCTGCCTCGGAGTGTGGAGGCCCAGGTGATCAGAAGGGCGGGGCGACATTGATTGGACTCAGCAATTCGCCAGACGCGATCTGGCGAATCCGGAACGTCGAGATTGAAGAACCTGACGTCGCCCGTCGCAGCCATGGGTGTCGGTCCGTCGTGCCGGTTCGATGCGAGAATACCCTGCGGGCTGGAGGCGTCAGAAAACAACCGAAATGGTAAGCTGGTGTCAGGTATGCGCTTACACATATTCGCTGAATTGTTATCTCGTGTCGAGGAAAATAAAAAAGGTCGGTCTAGCGGCCTTCGTCATGTTTAGGGATGGCACAACAGCAGCTGTGTTTCGATGCCCCTTTTGTCTCCGGAGCGTGCGCTGATCTTCCGCCTGACGCACCGGGACAATCTCGGGCAGATTCTGAGTGACGGGTTGCGGTGCCGCAGTTCAGTCGCGCCGTCGCCGGCATTCATCGACATCGGACTGACCGAGTTGATCCGGAAGCGAACGCTCCGTCAGGTTCCGGTGCTGCCGGGCGGCACGCTCGCGGACTGCGTGCCGTTTTATTTCACGCCGTGCACCCCGATGGCCTTGAACATCGTCACCGGGCCATGTGCTGTCAGCCATAATCACCGCTGACGACCAGACGCAAAGGCTCACCGAGCAGATGGTTAGCGCCAGCGGTCAGTCCATCCCCTCGCTCGTTCGCCGGTCCTGGTACCCTCGATGATCCGTTTCACGCAGGGTGACCTGCTCTCATCATCTGCTGACGCCCTCGTCAATACCGTGAACGAGGTCGGTGTCATGGGTAACGGCATCGCATTGCAGTTCCGCGAGGTCTTCCCGGAAAGCGCGCGTGTCTACGTGCAGGCGGCGAAAGAGGGACGCGTGCATGTCGGCGAAATGCTCGTCACTGCGGCCGGATCTTTGCTTGGACCGAGACTCGTAATCCATTTCCCGACCAAAAAACACTGGAGGCAGCCTTCGCAGCTGAGCTGGATTCGAGAGGGGCTGGCCGACCTGGTTCTCGTCATCCAGCGGGAAGGAATTCATTCTATCGCGCTGCCTCCACTCGGCTGTGGCAACGGTGGGCTCGACTGGAATCAGGTGCGAGCTGAAATCGAACGAGCGCTGGCACCGCTCATCGATGTCGATATTACGGTGTTCGAGCCGACCGCTTCGTACCATAACGCACCGAAGCGCAATGGCGTCGAGGAACTCAGCCCTGCGCGCGTACTCGTGGCGGAGCTTGTCCGTCGGTACGCGGTCCTTGGCTTGGAGTGCTCGGTGCTCGAGGTACAGAAGCTCGCGTGGTTCCTCGATCGGGCGATGAAGCGGCTCGATCTGCCGGATGAGCTGCGGCTGGACTTTTCAGCGCAGAAGTACGGTCCGTATGCGGACAAACTACGTTTTCTGCTCGACCCGCTCGACGGGAGCTACCTGCATTGCGAGCGTCGGCTTGGGGACGCGAAGCCAACGGATGTGATCTGGTTCGAAGAAACGCGCACGGACGCATTGCATGACTATCTCGAGTCCGAAGCGAGTGCAGCCTTCCTGCCTGCGCTGGCTGCGGCGTCGGGCATTATAGAAGGGTTCGAATCACCACTCGGTATGGAATTGCTGGCGACGGTGGACTGGCTTGTATCCAGTGGCGCCGCGCAGCCAACGGTGGACAGCGTCAGGACTGCCATCGCTCATTGGCCGGCGGGCGCATCTTCGGCACGCCGTACGCAGCGGATTTTTGACGATCGGTTGATCGGCCTCGCGCTGAATAGGCTCACTGCGGCACATTTCGTCTGACACGACGCCGGGCGGTCGGATCCTGCGACCAACGTCGGGTTTTTCCTTGCCGTGAGCGGTCGTGGCGCCCCGGGCCGGGCGTGGCATCGTGTGGCACGTCACCTGTGCAATTCGCAGCTCAACTCATCGCATGGCGCTCCACCCGGATTTCCCAGCGTCGCCATATGCGCCACTTTTGCCGGATCAGCGCTGGTTTCCCGCGGACGAAACACTGCGAAGCACCGCTTGCGACAAGCTCCTTCCACCGCTTGTCGCCCAAGTCCGAGCCGCGGTATTTTGCTCGCGCACTGACAACTACAAGGGCGCCTCGCCCACCTCGATCGCGCTCCTGAAGCACTGGTTCGAGACCGACCACCTGATCGAAAACGCCGACCGATCGCTCGCGTCGTTCCGCCACTACTACGCCCAGCGCAAAACCGTCGAGACGTTGAGCTGGCTTTTCGACGTGAAGCGAGTGCGCGACAAGTTCTGACCTCGGCAAGTTCGGTGCTCACACCACCCGCAAGCCCCTGATCCAGGTCCAGCGCGACCTGAAAGCCGCCAGCAAGCCGTTCCGCGCGTTCGAATTCGAGATGGGTCTCTTCCCGGCGGTGCAGGACGAAGCGAAGAAGAAAGGCATCGACGTGGCGCCGAAAACGATTCCGCCCGAAGTGTTTGACAAACATGCGGTCGAGAAAGGCCAGGTGCGTTTTCATGACGTGGCGTACATCGAATCGAAGTGTTGCCGCGCTACTCGGCGGCCGATGCACTGACGGTGTCGGTCGAGCTGAAGGATTTTTCGGTGTACTACTCGCAGGGCCTGATCGAGTCCATTTCCGCAGAGTTGAAGGCGGGCAAGGGTGAAGTGGTGTGTGAAGCCGGGTGGTTGATCAAGGTGAGCGGAACCAAGAACGGCGTGATGACCCGCAACATCCTTTCCACGGAGTGGACGGACTGGGTGTACTACTCGGCCATGGACTTCGACTACGAGAGCCGGAAGGAGATCGTGCACCGGCCGAAGAACTTCGGGGTGGAAGTGGAGATTAGCGGTATCGCCGATTCCACGCAGTTCGTGGAGTTCGAGGAGCACTGGACTTGGCACTACATCTTCGAGAACGGTGGGGTGAGCGTCAGGTCACGCGGGCTTGTCCGTGACAGGTTTCTGAAACGGGATTGTCAATGATTCGCATCACGCGCACTGTGCCAGTACCGGGCCAGCCTGCATACGCCATCGAGCCTGACACTCCCGAACTGCAAACGGTGCTGGATGCGATGCGCAGCTGGTGGCCGATTTCGGAGCTTGCCACGTTTGCTGAACTCCGGCACGGCTACGGCAATTCCGATGGCGGCTTCGGTGTGATCTATCCTGCCGACCGTGATGACGACGAGTCGACGGCTGCGTCGCTGGTTGAGGGTGAAGTGCTGGTCTACGCGTTCTTCGGCCCGCCGGATGGATACGAGTACATCGTTCCGGAGGCGGTCTATCTGGAGTGCGTCGCGGCGTATTTCCGGGCGCATGATCGGGCGGATGACGTGAGGCGCGTCGAGGCGCTCATGACGCGCTGAATCAATCGCGACCTCCGGGACAGCCGCCCCAATTCGAGTGCATCGGGCCGCCACCGCCAGTGGCTCGCGCGAAAATGATTACGGAGGCGCCTTTTTCTGTTGAGGCGCGGCGAGCGCAAAACCTATCGTCGGCAAATGTTCACTTGCCTTCGAACCTTCGCCGAGCATAGCGTATGGGCATGTCTTCCGCCTCGCAGACCGACTGGACCGTCGACCGGCTCCACGATCTCCCTGACGACGGGAATCGCTACGAGATCATCGACGGGGTGTTGTACGTGACGCCGTCGCCGCGATTTTTGCATCAGGCTGCTCTTCGCGATTTGTCTGAGCTCCTGCGACCGTACGCGAAGGCGCGAGAGCTGGACGTCATGTGTCTCACAGCCGATATCCGGTACTCGAATCGCACTCTGGTGCAGCCGGATCTGTTCGTCTACCCGCGCGCTCCGCGGAAGCCAATCAGAGAGTGGGCCGACGTACAGCCGCTGCAACTGGTCGTCGAGGCGCTTTCGCCGTCAACTCGCCGCCGTGATCGGACTGTCAAGCGCGGACTGTATCAGGCGCAAGGCGTGCCGGAATATTGGATCGTCGACATTGACGCACGTGTCATTGAAAGGTGGCGACCTGATTCGACGGTGGCTGAGATTTTCACGACGACTGTGGCGTGGCAGCCTGTGGCTGGGCACGAGCCGCTGCACATCGACCTCACCGAATACTTCCGCATCGTGCACGGCGACTGACGCTGTTGTGGGAGCGCCGATCCGGAGAGCACCCTTCGGGCTAGATTTGCAGCATGCGTGACATCCGCGACCGATACCTCCCGACCGACCCTGATGCGTTCAAGGCGGCTCGGCCCGCTCGTGGACGTGTCATCATCATCGCCCCGACCCGTGCGGCGTGCGAAACCATTGAGCTGGCGTTCACGCTCAATATCCAGACATACCTGGAGAAGAATCACGGTGCGCGGCTGCGTGAACTCGCCGCCAGTGGCCAGGGATTCGGCATCGTGGCGGGAACCGGTACCGGCAAGACGCTCGCTGTACGGCCGATCGCCGAAACGATCCTGGGCGAAGCGCTGAGAGTCGGCGTCGTGAATCGCGAGCGCGAGGCGACGCCGGACACGCCGCAATGCAACGTGATCATCGTTACCACCGGCATTGCGCGACGATGGTTTCAGGACGGCGATATCGATCATCACGACACCGTCGTCGTTGACGAGATCCATCAGACATCGGCTGAGCTGGAACTCTGCCTCGCGCTCGGCAAGCGGGCACGCTGCCGCTACATCTGGCTCTCGGCCACTGTCGATCCGTCGTTCTACTCGAAGTACCTTGGCAGCGGCGACGTTCTCGAAGTGTACAGTTTCGACGAAGCGAAAAAAGCAACGGTCGAAGTGCTGACGCGAAGTCCGGCCGATTTTCTCGACGACAAGTTCCTGAAGAAGGTGATTGCCGAGCGCCGTGGCGTTGCAATGTTCCTGCCGACGCGCGCTGGCACCGAGGACGCGGCGCGCCATGTACAGGAGAGTTTTCCGAAAATTCACGCGCAGCACTATCACGGCGGTGAGCCGATCCGCGTGATCCGTCAGTACCTCGACGAAGGCGGAGTGCCGAAGCCGTTCTTTCTTTCAATGACGGCGGCAGGGCAGAGTGCGATCACGGTGCAGGGTCTCGACACGGTGATCATTGACGACACTCGCTTCACCAATGTGGTGGACAAGGGTCGCAACGTGCTCACGCGCGTTCATCTGGGCGCGAATGAATTGTTGCAGATGGCGGGACGCGTGCACGG
>JANMWU010000594.1:0-2598 GCA_031380785.1 Gemmatimonadaceae bacterium | reverse complement strand
ATGGGCATCCACGCGGGAGATGTGCTGACACCGGCGCGCCTGGCGCTGGCGCAGCGTCGCATCGCCGACATACCCGCGCTTGCCGTCACACGCGCGTCGTACACCGGCGTTGCTGGTGGCGCGGTCGAGGTGCACGCCGTGGTGGTCGAGCGGCCATTGCTTGATCGGCTTCCGCTGTTGCTGGCTGGCACGGCGATTTCGGCGGTATTTCGTCGCGAAGTGATTCTTGCCACTCACTCACCACTCGGACTTGGCGAGGTATTGACCGGGCAGTGGCGTTGGCAGCGCGCCGATCCTTGCCTGGCACTGCGCGTCGACATCCCCGCTCGCATCGGCGTCCCGGCCATCGTCAGTGTCGATCGCAGCTGGGAGGGGTATCGCTTCTCAGCCGGCGTCCCTGACGAGCGACGCAGCGTCACATCTGTCGCCGTCAGTGGCTGGGCAAATCGCAACATCGAGGCGCTGGCAGGCACGCGATTCGAGCACTGGTCAGCGCACGGCGACTTTTTCACGCTGTCCGGCGGCGGCGCGCTGCACACCTCGCACGATCACGTCACGCTGCTGGCGATGGCCGAGCATGCGATTCCGCTCAGCGGCAACGCATCGTTCGACCGGATCCGGACACGCGTCGCGTGGACGTTGCCCGACGACCGCTGGTCAAACACCTGGTCGATGCGCCTTGGTGCCGACGCCACCGGTGCCGCGACGCCGCGTGGGCTCTGGCCGCTGGCCGGCGATGGGCTCACGCGCGAGATCCCGTTACGCGCGCACGCTCGGATCATTGACGACAAGCTGTCGGCAGCGCGCACCGGCCGGCGCATCGTGCACGGCGGCGTGGCCGGCGACCGACCCATGGGCAGTCTCGGTCCGCTGACGCTCGGCGCCGGCATATTCGTGGATGGCGCGCACGTGGTGTCACCTGGCGATGGTTCCAGCGACGCGCAACTATATGTCGACGGCGGTGCCGGCGTGCGCGTTGGTGTGACGGGTTCGAAGTGGGCGGCGGTCCGCATCGACGTCGCGCGCGGACTGGTCGCAGATCGGCGGTGGGGTGTGAGCGTGAGCCTGGCGCAGGTGAGCATGCCGCGACTGACAATGCGGCCGGATTGAAATTCGGCACCAGGCGGCGCACTACCATTGTATTGACACCTACCGACGCGTTGGCCCGATAGCCGGGCGGCGCTGGCGTCACGCAGGTTGAATACCACACCCTCACAGCCCGCCACCATGCGCTCACTGATCACGCTCGCGCTCCTCGGCCTATCGACGACGCTCGCTGCACAGGCCAACTACGACACCGTACAGGTCCGTGCGGTGCAGCTATCGCCGGGATTGCATGTGCTGTTCGGTGCCGGCGGCAACATCGGCCTGTCGAGCGGACCCGATGGCACCTTCATCGTCGACGATCAGTTCGCGCCGCTGACGCCGAAGATCGTGGCGGCGATCAGGACAGTGACCGCCATGCCGGTGAAGTTCGTCATCAACACGCACTGGCACGGCGACCATACCGGCGGCAACGAGAATTTCGGGACCAGCGGCGCTGTGATCGTGGCGCATGACAATGTCCGCAAGCGCATGTCCGCGGACCAGTTCATGGCCGCGTTCAATCAGAAAGTGCCGGCCGCACCGCACGTTGCGCTGCCGGTAGTGACGTTCTCGGATGGGGTGACGTTCCATCTCAACGGCGACTCGATCGTGATCACTCACGTGAGTCCGGCGCACACCGATGGCGATGCGATCGTGCGCTTTACCAAAGCCAATGTGGTGCACATGGGCGATGTGTTCAACAACACCGGACTGCCGTTCATCGATCTGTCCAGCGGTGGCTCATCGAACGGCGTGATCGCGGCTGCCGATATGGTATATGCAATGACCGATGCGCAGACGAAGATCGTGCCGGGGCATGGGCAGATTACCGATCGCGCTCGGCTCAAGGCCTGGCGAGACGCGGTGTCCACGGTGCGCGGCCGCGTCGAGCAGGAAGTGCGGTCTGGAAAAACCATCGAGCAAGTGCTGGCCATGAAGCTGAGCGCCGAGTACGAGAAAGAGTGGCCGGGCGGGCACGAGCGGTTTGTGCGTGCGGTGTTTGAGGAGTTGACGAGGAAGTAAGCGACATGTGAATCTGATTCGAATTCTCCGATCACTTTCCGAATCACAACGCGCTGCCGTCACCGCGGCATTCCGCTGGCGTCGCAGCCTGCCACGACACCCCTGCGACGCCGTGAGAGAGCTATTCATGTGGCCCCGCGATGGATGTCTGCGGCAACCGTTCGCGCGCACGTCTTATCAATACTTCAGATTGACCCGCAAGCTCGCGACGACGGCGGGCCCACGGTCGCGATTGTAACCGGGATTCGTGATCACCTGCAGGTCCGGACTGACCTGCAGGTGCGCCGTTGCCTGAATACGATAAAACGACTCAATGATCTGTTCACGCCCGTAGTTCAACTGCCCGTCGCCAAGCAGGAATCCAACGCCGCCGGCAGCAAGATAGCGCTGATGGACTTCAACGAGTCCGTGTTCGAGAACTGCAACTGCAAACCGATCGTCCCGGCGCATCCAGTGCGCACCACTGACTTGCACGCCCGCACTGACGTG
>JANMWU010000574.1:0-2687 GCA_031380785.1 Gemmatimonadaceae bacterium | reverse complement strand
GCGAGGGCCAGCGATAGATTGGCAGGCCGAAGGTGCTTTCAGTGATGAAGGTGTGACAGCGCACCGGCTCCCAGGGATCGCAGGTCGAATCGGGATCGGTCTTGTAGTCGCCCGATGCCACCCACACTTCGCCACCAAGCTTGAGCCTGATTTGCGCCGATCCAAGAATGTGTCCGGCGGGATGCAATGAAACACGCACGCCGTTGATGCTGCGCGTTTCGCCAAACGGGATGCCCTCAACGCGATCCGCAAACTGCCCAAGCCGCTCACGCGATACCCCAACCCCGCGCTCCGACACCAGATAGCGACCGCATCCCCACGTGAGATGATCGCTGTGCGCATGCGTGACGATCGCGCGCGCGACCGGACGCCACGGATCGATGAAAAAATCGCCGGCGTCACAGTAGAGACCGGAATCAGTTACGCGAAGCATGCGCCAAGGCTACGGGGAGGCGTGGTCCGCGCAAATTCGCAGACGCAAAGACATTGGCCGTGAGCGCCGCGGGACTTGTGCCAACGGTCGGTTGGTACGAGGATCCTGTGGAGCGTAAACGCGGTTCCGGGGACAGACGGCGGCCGCGACGCCCGTTGTGCTATCTGAACTTCATTTACACTCCACTGGATCCTGATGTACCACACAGTGGATCGACCCTTCGGCTCCGAGCCTCAACCCACATGGCTGCACCTGTCCTGTCCGATATCGAAATCCAACGCGCGCTCGGCCAGCTGCCCGGCTGGAGCCGGCGTTCGAATGTCATTTCCAAGACGTTCACTCTGGCGACGTTTCCGGCCGGTATCGCGTTCGTGCGCCGCATTGCCGACGCCGCGGAGGCCGTGCAACATCACCCGGATATCGGTATCCGCTACACAAAGATCACCATCGCCCTCAGCACCCACGATTCGGGCGGACTCACGAGCAAAGACATCGACCTGGCGAAAGTGATCGAGGCCCTCGCCTCCGTATGATCGTTTGAAGCACACGGCAGGATGAAAGAGGGGCCCGATCGAATGCTGGCGATCGGGCCCCTTTCACTGTCGATGCCTGTGCGCGGGTCAGTGCTCGCTGGCTGACTTCACGGAGATGTCGCCATTGGTGGTCGCGATATCCACCGGTGTTCCACCGAGACCGAGCGTCGCGACAATGAGCTTCTTTGTTTTGCGCGTGATATTGCCGGCAATACCGAGCTCGAGGTCGCCATTCACCGTCTGCATGTTGAGCGCGGCGTTCAACGTGGTCGGCATGGTTACCTGTATGTCACCGTTCGTCGTACCAAGCTTCACTTTGCCGCTGACGCCAGCCACGCCAGCGTCGATGTCGCCGTTGGTGGTGTTCAGCTCGAGAGGACCAAAGGAATTCCTGACGTTGATGTCACCGTTGACGGTGCGCACGATCAGGTCGCGCGCCGCCGTTGCCACCGACACATCGCCGTTGGCCGACTCGACATCGAGTTTCACACCCTTCGGCAATACGATGGTGCCACTGACTTTGGTGTTGCCACGCAGGAAAGGCAGGAAATGACGGGACGATGCGCTGCCACCGCGGTATTCATCTTCGGAACAGCTGTTGTTGTCGCCGAAGAGGACGCAGGCCAACACACCATCGCCGGTGAGCAGCACTTTGACTTGCGCCGCCGGAGCGTGCTCATTCGACCGCTCTATCCTGAGCGTGATCTGGGCGCTGTCACCGGTGCCCTCGGTCACATTGAAGTCGCCACTGGTGTTGCGTAACCGAAGCCAGGTGTCCGCCTTCACAGGCCCCTTCCAGTTGAACGTCTCAGTGCTCGGATGCCCACGGAGGCAGCCGGAGAGCAGGGCGGCGCAGGAAAGCGCGAGAATGCATGAGGCACGGTTTCGCATTACGACTGCTCCAGAAGCTGGTGTGTGCTACGCTACGCGCGGCGGCGATCAGAGGTTTCGAGGTGGCGAAGGGTTGCTCTATCGAGCGGAACTCAGCTGCGGTCAAGGTGGTCGATCAGTGCCAGCACATCGGCCGGCGACTGCACGGTGTGCGTCGGCGTGAAAGGTGCGATCTCGCTGGTGTGGAATGGACCCCAGGCGGCCCACACATCAAGCATTCCGGCGGCACGCGCTGCCAGAACATCATTGGGCGCGTCGCCAACATACAAGGCACCAGTCACAGCCACACCCAGACGCTCCGCTCCCAGAAGCAGGGGATCCGGGTCAGGCTTGTGGCGCGCCGTCGCGTCGGCGCCGACGATTATGGCAAACGGATCGAGCAAGCCGACCTGCTTCAGCGTGAGCCGCGCCATCCACTCGCCCTTTCCGGTTACGACGGCAATGGGATGCCCACGCGCCGTCAGCTCCCCGATCAGCCGCGGGACTCCGTCGTACTCCTTCACCAGCTCGGCGAGATGTGCCACCTGCCAGTTGCGATACACGTCGATCAGCGCTTCGACGCGTTCGAGATTATCTGATTCAAAATGCATGAACTGCGCGCGCAGCGGCGTCCCCATCCCGCGCAGCCACGCCCGCTCCTCCGGCACGACGCCACCGATGGCGGCGTACGCGGCATGCATTGATGCGAGCAGAAGCGGGATGGTGTCGGCGAGTGTGCCATCCAGGTCGAACAACACCGGTCGCATTGGGTGCTTCGCTACGAGTGACATATGCAGTCAATGTAGCAGGTCCGGATTCGAGTCCTGGTCCGGAATCTGAAGCCCCGTGCA
>JANMWU010000523.1:0-3010 GCA_031380785.1 Gemmatimonadaceae bacterium | reverse complement strand
TGGTGGTGCTTGGTCCGGCGGCCATCGCGTTCGTGACGGAATTCAAGTAACCATGACGCGCCGCGATGCCGCGGCCGATGGGCGGGCCTCCACAATGCTGTTTCATTTTGACGCCAGAGGGCGCGTGCCGAAACGGAAAACAATGATTCAGCAGCGCGGTCGGCGACTCGAGGCGCGGACAGGTGCCACGCTGGTGCTGGTGGCGATGCTCATCGTGGTAATCGGTGGCATGGCCGCGTTTGCGATCGATCTGGCGCGCATTTACAGCGGTGTCAACGAGTTGCAGACCGGTGCGGACGCGGCGGCGCTGGCGGGGGCGCTGCGACTGCAGCGAATCACCGGTACCAGCGCAGCTGCTGGCGTTCAGGCTTTCTCTGGCAGGAATTCCGCCTTCGGATCTGCGATTGCGCTCGATGAGGACGACATCGAGGGCGGGATCTGGAATCCGACTGCCACAGCGTTCACACCCACGAATTGGTCAGCTGCAAACGCGGTGCGCATAACGACGCGCAGCTCGCCCACGCTTGCGTTCGGGCGCCTGCTCAGTCGCGGCAGGCTCTCGGCGTCGCGCAGCGGTATCGCGTGGATCGCAAATCAATCGGCACGCGACTGCATCAAGCCGTGGGGATTCGATCTCACGTATCTGAATGGGATCGTCGGCAACAACATCACCGGTCAGTCGGGCGTGAATACCGTTCGTACCTTGCTGACCACACCGCGTGGTCCTTACAGTCTCACGTTCGTTGCGTCGCCCAACATCAGCAATCCGCGCGGCACTCCGCGTGCCGCGCCATCTACCTTCATGGCGTTGACGGCCGGTTCTGGGAGAAAGGAGTATGAGCCGGCAATCGTAGGCCAGAACTGCGAGGGCCATACTGACTACGCGGTGGATTCATCTGAGACCATAGCTCCGTTACAGGGTGGTCAAGGTGCGACTGACGTGCCGAATCTCACCGTGCAAGGCGTGGAGTTGACGGGACTTCCCGGCAATCAGACGTGCGCGTTCAAGACACCTGACGACGCTACGTGCTACGATCCCAGCTCCCTCTCAGTTGCTGGTG
Organism: Gemmatimonadaceae bacterium; assembly: GCA_031380785.1. Classification (GTDB taxonomy): domain Bacteria; phylum Gemmatimonadota; class Gemmatimonadetes; order Gemmatimonadales; family Gemmatimonadaceae; genus JACMLX01. Next base: position 1,949 of record JANMWU010000523.1, on the reverse strand, counting down.
TGACGGTCGGTGCCGCAGCCGCGACGCAGGTCGCACCGACGACGGCGACGATCAAGGTGCTGATGGAGTTCAAGCTGATGTGCGTCTTCCGTGGCGGTCCTCAGACCGCGTCATCGTCGCTTACGGAAACGTGCCCATGGCTCACAGCCGCTGGCCTGCCGGCCAACAACTACGTGCAGGGCACGCTGGTCGGCTACCCCGTCACCTCGGTCGCGCTGACGGGGCCGGGAAATGGCCTCGGCAACGCGATCAGCTCGGCGCAGAAGCTCGTCCTGGTGAAGTGATGGATTCTGCGTGACGATGCAGGTTCATCGTGTCAGCAGGCGCCTGCTGGCGGTCGGCAGCGCAATCCTGTTCGCTACCGGCGTTCGGCTCGGCGCTCAAGCCAGGAAAGCGGTGCCCGATGCGCGGTGCCCCGATCCCATGCCGCAGCCTTTCTCGCTGCTCGTCGCGCCGACGGTCACCGTCAGATTGGCCGCCGAAGGCGACTTTCCCGACCCCGACGTCGCTGCGGCGCGCGCCATCAGTGTGCTGATGCGCGACATACTCGTCGAACGCACACCGGTCACGCTGCTGTCGGGAATCGACGTACAGCGTCGCGTCGTACAGTCGATGGCGGTCGCGAGTGATCTGAGCACGATCGGTACCGGCGGCCGACTGCTCGCAGGATGGGTGCGACGCATGGGTGACAGCGTAAGCGTCACCTGGACGGTGCACGTGGCCGGGTACGAATCGGCGAACGCGTCAGAAACGCGCCGCATCACGGCCCGTATTGACGACATCGCGCGCGTAGCGCTCGTACTCGCGGATGCCGCTGCGCAGGCGAGCGTTGCCAGTTCACAATCGCTCGGCACGGCGCCGTTGTCGCTCGGATCAGTAGATGCGGGCGAGGCCTATGTCTTCGGTCTTGCCGAAGTGTACAGCACGAGACCGGACGCACTGCGTCGTGCCCGCGCCGCGCTGGTGAAGGCAAGCGCCATCGCCACCTCTGCGCCCGATGTCTGGCGCTGGCGCGCGAGGGCGGAGAATGCGCTCATCGAGTGGAATCGTGCGGCCGACCCGAACACACTGAGAGGGCTGCAGAGTACGCTCATTGGCAGCGCCACGCGAGCAACGCAACTCGCTCCGCGAAGCGCCGGCGCGCACGTGGCACTGGCCGACGCGTACCTCGCATCGGGCGACCGCGAGAAAGCGGAGCAGGAGGTTGCGTTCGCGACGGCGCTCGACGCGGATGGTCCAGGCGTGGCGCGTGTGTCGTCGGAGTTGAGTCGTATCAGAGGCAACGACGCGCGCGCGCTGGCCGAGTTGCGGTCCGCTGTGCTGATGGCGCCGCGCGATGGCGAGCTGCTGGTTGCGCTGGCGAATCTGGCGCGCCTGCGCGGCGAGGCCAGCCTGGCGTGCAACGCGTTGAATGCCGCCATCATCGCCGACGAAGAGCTGGCGCCCGCGTACGCGCTGCGCTCGCTCGTGCGCGCGGAGCTCGGCGAACGCCGCTCGGCGTGGGTTGATGCCGAAGTTGCGACGCGGCTTGGACATCCCGAGTGGGGTGAGCGCGCCGCGGCGGTGCTGGACGCACGCTACGGCGATCGTTTTCATGCGGACGTTCGCCTCGAGGCAGTCGGTGGGTTGTACGCTCGCCCGGCGAACTATCTCGATGCGATTCTGCTGGCGCACGCTGCCGTGTCGACCTACCGGCGTGATGCGATACCGACGCTGGCGGCGGCGTGGCCGTGCAAGGAATTGCGCCGTGGTGCGCTGGTTCGTGACCTGCGGTCGATCGGGGTAACGGTGACCGACAGCTGCGTGGCTGCGGCGTCGTTTGGCGGGACCGTGCCACCGGCGGCGCGAGCCGCGCCGGCGAAGCCCCGGCCGGAGCGAACGGGTTTGGGGGGCCGGGCCACGAAAGAGAGGGCGGCATGAGGTGAGTGGGCGGTGCCCCCACACCCCAA
>JANMWU010000060.1:0-2598 GCA_031380785.1 Gemmatimonadaceae bacterium | reverse complement strand
CTTGGTCGTGCCGCTGTCGGTGTGGTGTCGTCACACCATCGTCGTAGTGATCCGTTGGTGCCGAATCTGCCAGCTGAATGTGTCTATGTGGCAGAGCGGCTCGATCTGGCGATGGTCAAGCGCGACTCGCCCAATCTCGTGCGCTGGTTCGATGAGGGTCGCCTGCAGGCCAGCTTCGATGCCGTGGCGCCGCTGGTCGAGCGCGTCGCGGCGCCGGATTCTGGCGGCACCGGCTTCCATTTCTGATTGCTGAAAATCAGCGCGGACCGCAGCCGGCTGATTCGACTTTCAGAAAATCTTAGGAAAGTCGTGATTCATTGAAATTGTGCCGGTCTGGCTCGCAGGCTAGCCTCGGATGGTCGGCGGTCGCACTGCCGCCGATCGGCCGCTCCGGGCCGCTGATCACGCCTCGCGATCGAAGGTCCCATGCACGCTGCATCAGCCGTCGCCGATCAGATGACCGGAACGCTGTCGTCGCCCGGCCGCCACCTTGGCACCGCGAAAGCGTCTGCGGAGCCGGACCGGAGCACGCCACCGCTGGCCGCGGTAACTCTCTTCGCGGACCCGGAATTTGCCAGCGCTGCGGACGCTGCGTTTGAGTTTCTGCGCGAATTGGGACAATCGGTCGACACCCGCGCCCTTCCCGCATCACTGGCGCGCGTTGGAGCGGTTGGACGAATTGGCGTGCCACGCGAAGCCTGCAGTGCGTTGTGTGCGCAGCGTTTCATGATCGCCGCGACCATAGGCTCGGACCCGCTGGCACCGATTTCGCGACTCTGGCGCGGCATGCAGCGCGTGGCCGGTGTGCTCGTGGACGTGCGTCAGTGCACCACGCTTCCTGGCAGTGCGGCATCGCACGCCGGCATGGAACGCGATGTGCTGCTGGTCTCACACCGGCTGCGTGAACGGGCTGCGCTATCCGCCGCAGCGGAGGCCTTCAGCGCTGATCGATGGGCGCGTGCGCGCGAAGCGGCAGAGTTGGTGTACCGACTCGCGGCCGCTGAGCGACGCACGGTGCTGCTGGTATTGCCGATCGGTCGTGCAACGGTGTCGCAACGTCTGTTCGCCGATGCAATCGAACGTCAGGCGCACGCGCAGCGCTTGCCATCGCCACGCTGCGTGACGGCGGGGCTGCTGGCGGCCTTGATGAGCAGCGAGAGCGGTAGCGAACGTTGGCTGGTGGCGTCCGTCATGCGCATGGACGAATTGAGCGCGTTGACGACCGAAGCGATCGGCGATACCGGTCCGTGGCCCGTGATGTCGATCGGTCGTGAGGCTACGTTTTTCGACATGCCAGCGGCGGCGGACAACACCGGTCACGCCATCCCGCTGCTGCTGGTGCTGGTCTATATGCTGCAGCAGCATGGAGACCCGGAGCGCGCCGGCGCACTGTTCCATGCGCTGCGCACCACGCAATCCGCAGCGGTGCGTATGCGCGAAGAACTTGGAAGCGACTTCACCATTCCTGCCAAACTCTTTCTCAGCGGCGTGCTGGCGAACTGGGGCCGCTCGACAATCGGCGTCTCAGCGGTTGACCGCTATCCGAACAATCGCGTGCGTGCGGCACTTGCGATGGCAGTCACCGCCGGGTGCTGAATCCGGCGCTCGGCTGAGATGGCGTAGAACTGTTGTCTGAGTTCCGGCAGCCGGCCGACCACTTCGACGCCGTACTGCTGCATCACCTCGTCTTCAAGCACCGCCGGTGCGGCGAACATGCCGTAGCCGTTCTGCCCGAAGACTTTCATCAGCGCACTGTCGGCGTACTCGCCGGTCACTGACGGCACGACATCCTGTTGCTGAAACCAGCTGTCGAGCGCGCGCCGGCTTGTGGATGCGTGCAGCGGCAGCAGAAATGGTGCGCCGTGCAACGATCCCGGAAACGCGCCGCGGTATCTGGCAGCCAGTTCCGGCGTGCCAAAGATCGTGGTGCCGCATTCGCCGAGCAGATGATTGAAGGCACGAACATTCGCGGCCGGCGTGACCGGCGCATCGGTGATCAGCAGGTCAAGCGCATGTACTGAGAGCGCGGCCACCAGCCGCTCCGGCGTGTCTTCATTGCAGCTGAGCGTGATGCCTTCGGCGATGCTCAGTGCCGGCTCGATCAGGCGATACGCAATCATCTTCGGGACGACGTCGGCAATGCCGACCAGAAAGCGGCGCGGCCGGTCGACCGCCGCGCCGGCCATCGCCTGCGTCAGTTCGTCACTGAGTGAGAAGATATCGTCGGCGTAGCGGAGGGCGGTCTGGCCGGCGTCGGTGAGCTGCAGCCGTCGCGTTGTGCGCGAAAACAGCGGTTGCCCGAACTGCTGCTCCAGCCGCTTGATCTGCGTGCTGACGGTCGGCTCCGTCAGATGCAATTCGGCCGCGGCGCGAGCCAGTGAGCCGGTACGCGCCACGGTGCGGAACAGACGCAGGTGATGAAAGTTGATCGGCGCCATGTTCACGCCGCGGCTGAGACGAGATCGACGCGTACCCGCGTGAGTGGCCCGCCAAATCGCGTGTACAGCCGCATCAGCAATACCGCCGACACCGCGGCCAGCCCGGCCACGAGTCCCCACCACAGTCCGGCCGGCCCCAGCCCGACGCGGTATGCGAGCA
>JANMWU010000487.1:0-3316 GCA_031380785.1 Gemmatimonadaceae bacterium | reverse complement strand
CCGAGGGCGCCGGTGACCAGATCATGGCGCAGCTCGACGCCGACATGGCCGACGGCATCATCACACCTGGCGACATCACCAGCCTGATCACACCATCGCTGCCAGGTTTCGCGTTCACGCAGCAGACGCAAACCGTCGGCGCTCCGGTCAATCGCATCATTACGCGCGGCGCCTTCGCCGGACTCTACGCGCTCGAGCAGCCGATGAGCGTCCGCGTCACGGCCCAGGATCCAACCGGAAGCCGCGCCGCCATCGAGCTCGGTGTTTCGGTGCAATCGGTTCCTATTTTCCAGTTCGGCGTCTTCTATGACCGCGACCTCGAGATCAACAACGGTCCGCCGATGACGTTCAGCGGCTGGGTTCACTCGAACCGCAGCCTCTATCTCAGCTCCGCCAACGCCAACTACATGAATCAGATCACCGCTGCCGACAGCGTGTTCTGGTCACGCAAGGATACGCCGGTCACACTGGCCGGCGTGAACATCGCCAACAACGCGAGCGTACTCACGCCGCTGGACTTCGACAGTCGGAGCATGCCCGGCGCCACCTTCGTTACACGCAGCAATCTGCGGTTCAACGGCCGGTTGATGAGTCGCGTCAGCGGCGTGCGTCCACTGCGTCTGCCACTCCCCGGCGGCATGGATCCGGTTGAGCTGGTGCTGCCCGCGCAGGGCGGTGACACGCCCGATGTGGCGCAGGTGCGCATGGCCAACAAGGCCGATCTGCGCATCGTCGTCAACCTCGCCAATCCGCTCACCAGCATCTGCACCGAAGCCACCTTTTTCCGCAGTGGCGGTCGCGTGCCGCTCGGCGCATCGTGTCCGTCCATTCTGCAGTTCACACGCAATGCCTTCTGGGACGGTCGCGAAATGAAGCGTCCCGACGTACTTGAAGTGGACATGAACGCACTCCGCACCTTTGTCAACGGAAGCCCGAGTGACAGGCAGGTCAGCATTGTGTACGTCGAGTTTCAGGGTCGCGACAGCACGATCGTGAATCGCGACTATCCCGCGATCCGGATTCGCAACGGTTCGCAGCTTCCCGATCCGCAATTCCCCGGTGAGCCAGGCGGCATGACGATCGTCACCAATGCGGCGATGTATGTCTGGGGTGACTACAACACTGTGAACTGGAAGCCCGCGGCGCTGATTGCGGATGTCACGAACTTCCTGTCGAATGCCTGGACCGACGGTGCGTCCACCACCTATCCACGCCCGCGTACGTTCGCCACCACCAGCGTATTTGCCGCGCTGCTGGCCGGCAATTCTGAAACACCGTGCGACGCGCGGAACTGCGGCTCGCCACAGCCCTACGGCGGCGGCCTCGAAAACTTTCCGCGCTTCCTCGAGGACTGGGGAGGCAGCGCCGCCGGCACGCCATTCAACTACACCGGCTCGCTCGTCGCACTGTTCGTGAGCCGGCAGTCGGCACGACCCTGGGGCCATACACTGAATGGTGGCCGCGCCTACTACAGCCCGCCGGTTCGCAACTGGAGCTTCGAAACGCGATTCCGCAATCCGATGCTGCTGCCACCAGGCACGCCACGCCTGGGATCTGTGCTGCAGATCGCGTATCGGAGCGTATTCTGATGCCACGCCGTGGAACGTCACTCATCGAGATACTTACCGTGCTGGTGCTGCTCGGCATCCTCACGTCGATCGCCGCGCCGCGCATGCGTGCGTCGGCGAAAGGCACCGTCGAACAGAATTCGCGATTGCTGGCGCAGGATCTCGATCTCGCGCGGACCCGTGCGTACGCCACACGCGCGCTCGTTCGCGTGGTTGTGTCGGACACGCTCTGGCAATCGTTCCTGGACCAGAATCGCGACAGTGTGATCAGCGAGACGGCCAGCGAGCAGACCGCCTATGGACCGATGAGCAGTCGCGTGCTCGGCCAGCATGTGGTCTTCGGACGCGGTGTGGCACCCGCTATTCCTGGTGACACTGCCGCCACTCCGCCGCCCGGCGCGCGCCGCATTCAGTTCAGTGCGCGCGGGACCACCGATCCATTCGGCGCATCAGCCGTGTTGTACCTCACGTACGACTCCGACAGCACCGCCGTCAGTGCGGTCGAGATCACTCCTGCTGCCAACGTGCGCGTCTGGCGTTGGGTGGATGGCACATGGCAATGATGCGTCGTCAAAATCGAGCGCTGATCACGCGCACACGGCATGCAGGACGTGCCGGGTTCGCCCTGCTGTCGGTCATGGTCGCAGTCGTGCTGCTGGCGACCGGTGTCATGGCGATCGGTGCCGCCAACACGGCGCGACTCCGCTCGCAGACGCAATCCACCGCGCGCAGCACGGCGTTGCATGTCGCGCGCACCTACATGGAGAGTGTGCGCGGTCGCGATCCATGGAGCGTGGCATCGGAACCGGCGGTGCGAGTAAATGCAAACGGCGGCGTCGATCCGGCGGGCGTGTACACACGCGAGCTCCTGATAACGATCGAGCGTGCGAACCTGATCCGGGTGGAAGTCACAGTGACGGGCGCTTCCAGAATCGCGCCCGTGCGGCTCATGACCAACATCTACCGCGGCGGCACCATGACGCCGATCCTCTGATGCACGTCGTAACTCTGCACGCTCCGTTGCACGCCGATCACCGCGCACCCCGCGGCTTCACGCTGATCGAGCTGCTGATATCGATGGTACTCGGCGTGATCATTCTCGCGGTCTCGGCCAACTTCGCCGCCGCCACGCTGCGTACCAGTCGCGGCATCGATTTGCGCGACGGGCTCAATCGCGATGCGCGATTCGTCGGTCTCGCCATCGCGCGCGATCTGCAGGATGCTGGCGTGGCGTTCGCATCGACGCAACCGTTCGGCAGCGTCGCCACCCGCGGCGACACGGTGCTCGCGATCTCGGTGCCATTCCTGCCGAATCAGGCCGAGGTTTATAACATGGTGGTGCCGGCCGACACGACCGATCCGCTGCCGCCCGGCGGAACCTGCGGGTCAACGTGCATCGACATTGTCGATCCGAATACGGTGCCGTTCCAGATCCGCGTTGGCGATGTGGCGCTGTTGCAGGTTCAGAGCGAACGGCGATTGATCGTGGTGACAGGGCTCACGAGTGGCGGAGCGGGTGTCAAGCATCTCACCTTCTCCAGCGCGGACACGCTGTTCGTGTATCCGGCCGGCCTCACGGGTGGGTTGCGACTCACGCGCAATGGTGTGGCCGTACAGCGATTGTCGGTCAGCGCCTGGTACCGCAACACAGTCAGCAACACACTGGTGCGCGCTGACGGGTTCAATCTCGATGGGACGCTGCGGACGTCGATCACGGCGCGCGGTGTCGACTCGTTCACCACGCGACT
>JANMWU010000474.1:0-3248 GCA_031380785.1 Gemmatimonadaceae bacterium | reverse complement strand
CCGGCCGCTTTCCCGCCGCCGCGTAAAAGCTTCGGATCGTGAATGATCGGCACGACGGCCACACCACGTCGGCCGAGCGCATCAAACGCCGTGACCACCAGTACCGCCGGCCCAATTGATGTCGTGGCGATGTTGGCTTTGCTGATCCACGCCCATCCCTTGAGACTGGGGAGCGGCTGGTAGACGAGCGGGATACGCACGGCACCGATAACGGCGATCACGGAATCGATCGGCGCACTGCCGTGTGCCGTCGCGATGATGGTCAACGTGTCATCCACCGCCAGACCGGCAACCGGGAGTGCGGCCGTGACCACGATACTCGTGTCGAGCGGCGCACGCACGATCACCTGCGAGGCCGCGACGTGCAACTCACTCGTGGCCTCGATGGTCGTCGTGCCAAGCGAGCGCGCTGTCACGGTGCCGTCGACCGCCACCACCGCAATCGACTCGTCGTTGCTTTTCCAGACCACTGTGCGATCGGCAAGCGGTCGGCCGGCGAAATCGCGCAGTGCTGCGGTCAGCGCGAATGACGAGCCGACATCCAGTGTGACTGAATATGGAGTCACCTGAACGCCGGATACGGGCACCGGTCCCGGAGGCAGCGGGAGAATCGTCACGCTGCGTCGCGCCGTCACCAATCCAACGGTCGCCGAGAACATCGCCGTGCCCGGTCCGAGCGGCAGCACCGAACCGTCAACGCCAACCTGGACGAGCGTCGTGTTTCCCGACGCCCACGCAATCGACTCGACGGTGATTGGGTTCGACCGCTGATCTGTGGCCGAGACGCGCGCCTGATATATCGTGCCGGTGACGAGCGTGTCAGACGCCAACAGGATCGCCATCGCCGTCAGGACTGGTTCCGGCTGCTTCGGAACGACCGGCTCTGGCGTTGCAGTCGGCCCGCCGCCGCAAGCGGACAGTAGTGCCAAAGTCACTGGCCATGTCAGTCGCCGCTCACGCATACCGGACGATACAGCGACGCGTCGGCCTTCAACAGGCCCGCCCGCGGTGTTACCGCCGCGACGCCGCCTTCCCCTTCCCCGAACCGGCCACGCTCACGAGCGTGCGATAGATCATCTCCGTCCCCTGCTGCAACGACGCAACGCTGACTCGCTCGTCATTGCCGTGCATGCGCCGCAGCTCATCATTCGTGATCGGATAGGGATAAATCCCGTACACCGGAATCCCGCGCGACCGCCATGCGCCCGCGTCGGTGCCGGCCTGAAAGAGATACGGCGTCACTTCAGCGGTCGGCCATTGCGCTTTCGATTCGCGCGCGAGGGCGCGATACAAATCGGTGTCAAGCGTTGACGGCGTGGATCCTGCCGTCGGCGGCGCACCGGAAAGCGTCACCGCGACCCGCGGATCATTCACCAGCGTTTGTAGCAGTACGACCATCGACTGCGGATCGGTGCCTGGAATGAGGCGCAAGTTGAGCGTCGCCTGCGCCGATCCGGGAATCACGTTCGACCGGAATCCGCCCGAGATCAACACCGGTGCAATCGTGTTGCGCATGATTGCGTGCAACAACGGATCGCGTGAAATGATGCTGTCCGCGGCATGGACCTCGGCCGGCGTTCCATCCACCAGCGCCTTGAACCATCGACTGGTGTCCCCGGTGCTGATGAGGCCAAGAGTGCGGAAGAACTGACGTGATTCGGTGGTCAGCTGCACCGGCGATTCGTACGCCGTGATGCGGCCGATGGCCGCGCTGAGCGTGGCGATCGGATTGTCAGGCAGCGGCATGGATGAATGCGTCGACGTGCCAGTGGCCGTGAGTACAATCTGCGCCACGGATTTATCAGCGGTCGAGATGCTCACGTAGCGCACTCGGTTGTTCTCATCCTTGATCACCCAGCCGCCCTCATTCAGTGCGAACTCGGCATCCATCGACGCGAAGTGATCCTTTGCCAGCCACGCCGTGTTCAGCGGCGCGCCCTCTTCGTCCGCTTCAGCCATGAAGATCACGTCGCGCGCGAGCGGCACCTTACGCTCGGCCAGTCGCAGCGCAGCGGTTGCAAACACCGCCATGCCACCCTTGAAGTCGATTGCGCCACGTCCGTAGACGTAACCATCACGCACCACGCCGGCGAACGGATCGAGTGTCCACTTCTCGCGCTCCACACCAACCACGTCGGCGTGAGCTGCGAGCAGGATCGGCTTCTTCGTGCCATCGCCTTTCAGCCGCGCGATGAAGTGCACTTTCGCTGAATCGGGCGTCTGGAAGATTTCGACGGTAAACCCGGCCGCCTTGAATCGCGCGGACAGCAAATCTGCCAGAGCCTGCGTGCGCCCCGGCGGGTTGCTGGTGTTGATACGGATGAGCTCCGACAGCAACGCGGCCGTCGGATCCGCGGGCGCCGGCTGCGCGGCAAGGGTACGGAACGGCATCGCGAGCAGGCCCGCGAAAGCAATCGTCAGCAGTTTGGGCAGGCGCGGTGATGGCATCCCGGAGAAGATATCGGCCGCGATCGAGTCAGCAACCATCACGAACAACGCCAGCTTGGCACCGCCATCCAGGCACGTCGCGAGGAGCTGGCGCTGCTCGAGCTACGTCTCTCGAGGATGGAGCAGCGCCAGGCCGAACTCCCGGCGGGTACGATCCGTGACGGTCGCCTCGAACCGCCGCTGACAGAACGCTGATTTCCCGGCACTACTCGGCTACGACGCGCTTTACCAGCGTGCCGGCGGGAATCATCGCTCCCGGATCCATCGCGTTGATGATCGAGAGCTGCGCGATCGGAATCACCGACGGATACTGCTGATTGAACTGCGTCAGCGTCATGGCACTCGGCAGCTTCACGATTCGCAGCTTCTGCGGTTTGACATTCAGCAGGCGTGGGTCGGTGACTCGCTGGAACGATCCGATCGTATTGCGGAACACGCCGTCGTAGTTCTGGATGTTCGCACCGGTTGTGATCGCCACGATCTGGTATGTCAGTCCGTCCTGCTGAATGAAAGCGACGTATCCGGCGAGTACGGCGCCCTGCGATGTCTGCGCGGTGAACTGGCCGACCGCCGCAGGATTGCCGTTGATCGCATTGGTGCTTGTGCCGCCGGCCTTTACGCCCTGCTGCTGCAGGAATGCTGACAGTGCCTGCTGCGGTGGCGTATTCGACGCCGTCGAAAGCGCCATCTGCGCGTCGCCCTGCGAGCTCTGGCCGACCACCTGCTCGGCGCTGTTCTGTGTGCGCCATCCCGACGGGAAATCGAAGCGGAACTTGAGCGTCGGATGAATGAAGCTCGCG